>NZ_JAUBWA010000193.1:0-8338 GCF_036702825.1 Microcoleus sp. A003_D6
AGGGGGAGAGGGGGAGAGGGGGAGAGGGGGAGAATGGGAGAGGGGGAGAGGGGGAGAGGGGGAGAGGGGGAGAGGGGGAGAATGGGGAGAATGGGGGAGAGCAGATTGTGATTCTCGGCGGTGAAGGTATAGGGCGTCACGCAGTCGGTGGAGGAGCGGCAATCTACGATTACGCGATGCGACTGCTGCGATCGAATCTCGGGCGAGAACTCGAACGGGGAGAAAAAATTACTGTCACCCTGATTCTGCCGTTAGGGCGCCAACTAGCCGCCCGCACTTCTAACGAAGCTTTCGGCGTTGTAGAAGGACTTTCGCTGCTGGGTACCACTGGCATTTCTCAACCCCTGAGCGCCCCCGGACAGTTGGAAGTTTACCGCGAACAACTGCAACAAAAAGCCGAACAGTTTGACACTTTAGTATTCTGCATTGGCGAAAACGGTTTGGATTTGGCGCGACAACTGGGGATTAATTCCTCTAGGCTCGTCAAAACCGCTAACTGGCTGGGCCCGCTGCTTGTAGAAGCAGGATGTCAGGGCGTGCGATCGATTTTGCTGTTTGGCTATCACGGTAAACTGATGAAATTGGCGGCGGGGATTTTTCACACTCACCACCACCTCGCCGACGGGCGCAGGGAAATTCTCACAGCTTACTGTGCTAAAGCTGGAATGCCCGCTGATGCGTGTTCCGCAATTTTTGCCGCAGCGACAGCCGAAGACGCTCTCGGGCAACTGCGGGCTTTGGATGCGGAAACTGGCAGCAATTGGGTCGATCGAATTTACGGCGATATCGCCCGACAAATAGACTTGCGATCGTCGGATTGCATTTTTACTCACACCAACCGGAGAATCCCCGTGGGATCGGTGATGTTCGGGCGCGATCGCAAAATTATTGTTAAAAGTGATATAGGAGATACATTTTTGACCCAAATTTGTTAATGTAGTGTGAATATCCCTGAATTCTGTTTAAAACATCGCTCAGGGATAATATTTAACAAGTAATAATTCTTTGTCCCTAGACCTTAATTATACTAGGTTGCTTGGGGACGCAGTTTTTGACGCCAGAGTTTAATTAATTAGGGTAAAGATTGAAGTAAATCTATGCTTGCCCTCGACCCTATTAATCGACTACGAGCGCTGACTGCAATCTAGTATAAATAAGATTTATTCCTAGCGACTAATGCTTGCTCGCCTTCCTCAGTTTTGTAGTGAAAGCGCGACAAATACCTCCCCTACTTTCTGCCCAATTAGCAATTAGCAATTACGCAATAACCGTGACTACTCAAATAAAAACTGAATCAGACCTCACAAACTCTTCTCTGCGGCCGATCGATCGCCAGACGATCGTGATTCTCGACTTCGGTTCGCAATATTCCGAACTGATTGCTCGCCGCATTCGCGAAACTCAAGTATATTCAGAAGTTATTTCTTACCGCACTACGGCAGAACAGTTAACCGCTATCAATCCTAAAGGAATTATTCTGTCAGGAGGCCCGAGTTCTGTATACGATGAAAGAGCTCCCCAATGCGACCCAGAAATTTGGAATTTGGGAATTCCGGTGCTGGGTGTTTGCTACGGGATGCAGTTGATGGTAAAGCAGCTCGGCGGGAAAGTTGAGCGGGCTAAGTTAGCCGAATACGGCAAGGCATCGCTATTTATTGACGATCCTACGGATTTGCTGACAAATGTCGAGGAGGGCAGCACGATGTGGATGAGCCACGGAGACTCCTGTAGCAAGTTGCCGTCGGGTTTTGAGATCCTCGCTCACACGGACAATACTCCGTCTGCTGCTGTTGCTAACCACGAGAAAAATTTGTACGGGGTTCAGTTTCACCCAGAAGTGGTTCACTCGATCGGCGGACAAGCTTTGATTCGCAATTTTGTTTACCATATTTGCGAGTGCGAACCGACTTGGACGACAGCTACTTTTGTCGAGGAATCGATTCGCGAAATTCGAGAGCAAGTCGGAGAGAAACGAGTTTTGCTGGCTCTATCGGGCGGTGTAGATTCTTCTACTTTGGCTTTCTTGCTGCACAAGGCGATCGGCGACAAACTTACCTGTATGTTTATCGACCAAGGGTTTATGCGGAAGCAAGAACCTGAAAGGTTGGTGAAATTATTTAAAGAGCAATTTCACATTGACGTTGAGTATGTTAATGCTCGCGAACGCTTTTTAGCTCAACTTGAAGG
The DNA here is from genome assembly GCF_036702825.1 of Microcoleus sp. A003_D6. Taxonomy (NCBI): domain Bacteria; kingdom Bacillati; phylum Cyanobacteriota; class Cyanophyceae; order Oscillatoriales; family Microcoleaceae; genus Microcoleus; species Microcoleus sp. A003_D6. Next base: position 2,188 of record NZ_JAUBWA010000193.1, read on the forward strand.
CGTTACCGATCCGGAAGTAAAACGCAAGCGGATCGGTCACGAATTTATCAACGTATTTGAAGAAGAATCGAAGCGTCTGGGCCCCTTTGACTACCTCGCACAAGGTACTCTTTATCCTGATGTGATTGAGTCGGCTGACACGAATGCAGACCCGAAAAGCGGCGAGCGAGTTGCTGTAAAAATTAAAAGCCACCACAACGTGGGGGGTTTGCCGAAAGATTTGCGATTTAAGCTGATCGAACCGCTGCGAAAACTGTTTAAGGATGAGGTGCGAAAAGTCGGCCGGTCGATCGGGCTTCCCGAAGAAATTGTCAACCGACAACCTTTCCCGGGCCCGGGATTGGCGATTCGGATTATAGGAGAAGTTACCGCAGAGAGACTAAATATTTTGCGGGATGCTGACTTCATTGTTCGCCAAGAAATTAACCGCCACGGATTGTACGGCGAACTTTGGCAAGCTTTTGCAGTTTTGCTGCCGATTCGCAGTGTAGGGGTGATGGGCGATCAGCGCACTTATGCTTACCCGATCGTTCTGCGGTTTATTAAGAGTGAAGACGGGATGACGGCTGATTGGGCGCGGGTTCCTTACGATTTGTTGGAACTGATCTCGAATCGGATTGTGAATGAGGTTAATGGGGTGAACCGGGTGGTTTACGATATTACTTCTAAGCCGCCGGGAACGATCGAGTGGGAGTGATGGGTAGTTAGGGGGCGGGTTTAGGAGATTGTGGGTTTTAGGAAATTATTGTGGGTGAAACCCGCCCCTTGTATCTACAGAAATCGCGTTCAGGGGAAGGGATCTGTACGGTCTGAACAACTAGATTAATCATTGCTTTATTCCTCTGTTCGCTGCGAAATTTGCTGCTGTGTACTTTGGGCTAACTTTTCTTCGTAAGATTCCAGCCCTTTGGTAACTAGGATTCGCAACACCGCCGACAGGGCTCTATCGGCTAACTCTGGCAAAGCCGAAACAGCCGCAATTCTTTCGCGCAATCCTTTGATGTCTACTGTTGTTCGATCGGGTTTAGTCATCTGTTCAGTGTATCGCATTACATCAGCCAGAACAATAATGATTAATTTTGATTAATTTTGATGCAAATTGATGCAAAACTGTTATAGTAGCCTCAGACAACAAAAACCAAACCCCCAACGCTTCTGACTCCAATCTAGACACGGCAGGGGTTTGGACTCCCAAATTCAGGAGGATACTCTATGATATCAACTTCCAAGTCAGTCCCGGAACTGTTGCGAGAAAAGATTCCCGATGTCCCTGTTAACAAGCAACCCGTCCGCTTGCTGGCCTGTGGGCTTCCCAAAGGCGTAGACAGCATGGTTCACCAGTTGCACGTCAAAGGTGTTGCAGAAGTTTGGGAGTGGAGCCCGCCGATACCCTCACCTGTCAGTGGTGAAGTAATTCGGATTTTGATTCGCTATTTTGCCGAGTGATAGTTTGGGGGCGATGGCATTTTTTCTGTTGCGTGCGATCGCCCCTTAACCGATCGGTTAATCTAAAGTTAATGCCAATAAAAGTTAGATTTATCGATCGAACGTGGATGGGGTGCGATCGCAATTAAACATTGCGATCGGTCATTTCAGCATCCAGCAGCAATTCGCACTGTTGAAACACGTAATTGATCGCAGCAAAAAGTTTGTCTAATTCTTGAATTGTATAAAACGTTTGATTGCGAGTAAAAACATTAGATTTGAGTTTGCCTAACTGCCAGCGATCGCCATTTGATACAATTCCAAATATCTCTTGCTCTGGATTTTCATTCAGTCGCTGTGCGGCAATCATTTCAGCCATACACTGCGCCCATCCTGCCTCAAAGTTATCCTGTTTTGCTTCAATTAACAAAAAGTAAGGCTTGTCAAACACCACATTTCCCAACGGAGACTTTTTGGCTAATATATATTCAGGAAATCCTGAAAGCTTTTCGTCATAGGTTAAAGATTTGTGACTCCACAAGATGAATTTTCGGCGATATTGCTTCCAAACTTCCTTTAAAACAGGATAAATCAGATTTTCACAAATGGCAAATTCAGAACAGTCTGCTGCACCATCTTGCATGACTATTTCCAAGTCTTCTCGGAAGTAATTGGGGATATTGAATTCAGTTTCAATAATAAAGTTAGATTGGGTATAGGTAATCTGAAATTCTTTGACAACGGTATCGATAGTTTTGTAAGCGCTGAATGGCATAATCACTTACCAAATTTAGGCTTCGTATTTTATTGAGCTGATTTTAGCATGAGGAAAGGGCGATCGGCTTTAAGTGCGATCGGTCGTTTCAGCATCCAGCAGCAATTCGCACTGTTGAAACACGTAATTGATCGCAGCAAAAAGTTTGTCTAATTCTTGAATTGTATAAAACGTTTGATTGCGAGTAAAAACATTAGATTTGAGTTTGCCTAACTGCCAGCGATCGCCATTTGATACAATTCCAAATATCTCTTGCTCTGGATTTTCATTCAGTCGCTGTGCGGCAATCATTTCAGCCATACACTGCGCCCATCCTGCCTCAAAGTTATCCTGTTTTGCTTCAACTAACAAAAAGTAAGGTTGTTCAAAGACGACTTTTCCTAACGCAGAACGTTTAGCCAAAATATATTCAGGAAATCCCGAAAGATATTGGTCATAGGTGAGAGATTGATGACTCCACAAAACAAACCCACTGTAATAGCGCTTCCAAACTTCTTTGATGACTGGATAAATCAAATTTTCGCAAATGGCAAATTCAGAATTGTCAACTACTCCTTCTCGCATTGTAAATTCTAAATCTTCTCGAAAATAGTCAGAGACATGAAACTCTGTTTCTACTATGAAATTAGATTCGGTGTAGGTTATTTGAAATTCTTTCAGGACTGAACTGATGGTTTTATAAGCACTGAAGGGCATGATCGCTTACCAGATTTAGGTTGCGTATTTTATTGAGCTGATTTTAGCATGGGTAAAGGGGATGGGGGAGTGGGAAGGGCGATCGCCTCAACATTAGGATTTTGGTCTTTTCTGTCTTTCCCATGCTTTACTATTGCTTCCTCCACTACCATCGCTAGTTGGTAATCTTGGCGGTGTTGAGGGAGGTGTAGAGTTATCTAGTCTCCGATTATCCTCATCTATTGTATCCATTACCTGGAATGGAGTTGGCAGTACCAAACGACATTTGTACTCATTAACTGTCTTGTCACCTTCCTTCGGTTGACAGAGGTAGTCTTTTTTGATATCTCTTTCGATTTCCATATATCGTGTCCTTGTTACAGGTGGAAAATCCCATGTCAGCATAGTGAGCAACATCTTGATGCGCGGCACGTCTTTTAACTTTATAGTTTCGCGGTTTGCTGTAATTGGAAAGTCTTGGGGGCAATCTTCGATGCTGATATTATTGACGATGTAGCGTTCAAACTCTTCTAAGAAACATTTTTGTTCTTCGAGAGTAGCATTGCGATCGCTAGTTACCCACTCATCTCCATCAAATAGTTGGGTGTATCGCTGCTTAGGCTCATTTTTGTAGCGCTAGCGTTCATTTAGGATGAGTTTATATTCTATTGTCACAGCACCCATTCCTAAAGGCTTACCCATACCAAGAGACAAACGATATTTTTCTTTACCATCAAGACTTATCATCTTGAGTTTGTCAGTATCGTCTCCTGCCAAAGTCAATATCCACAGTAATGCACCCAATTCTACATCACTCAAATTTTCAAACTGAATCTTGAACTCAAAAGAGACATCAGCTTTAATTGGCTTAATTTCGGTGTATTGCGATCGCTTCTCTTCAATCTCAGATTCAGTACCTTCTGCTTGAATTCTCTCCTGACTAACATTGCCTTTATGCCAGTAAAGTTTATGCCCTCTAATTACTGTTTTTGTAATTGGCTTATCATAGTGTTTGAGTTTGCTTTTTACAGCTTGGGTATCTTCCGGTTGCACTAAGTAGTGTTGAAATGTCGTTGGTTTAGGACTAGCCAGAATTTGCGGCGTAATTGTGTCATCAGTCAGCCAGATATCATCATTAGCTTTATCTTGGGCATTCTCATCAGGTTTATATTGGGCATCGCTGACAAAGATTCGCCCAGCACGAGATTGTTCTCGCCGATCTTTGCTGTTTTCAGTAGCCTCTCGTTCTGTTTTGTCTTTTTTACCCCTGACAAAACCAAAAATTGCATCAGCCAAATCAATCAGATCGGATTGTCCGACTTCTTTAGGAATAAAATTAACGGCTGAAGCTGCTTGACCATCATTGCTGGGAGAATAGGGGATACGAAAGTTAGGACTCTGACCAAATAATGTCACAACTGGCTGTTCATTGTGTGATTCACAGTAAAAAATAGGTAGACCCTCTTGCAGCAATCCCATCTTTTCATCGAATCGATTTTTAGGATTATTGTGAAATGGCTTTTCCTTACCCTTCTGAAAATTAGTAAGTGCGTCCCGATAATTTCGGATTGCATCAGGGCTAATCTCAACTCGCCTAGCAGAGCGATCGGCTTCCCCAATGATATAGTGATACTTACGCCCTTCTTTTTTCCGCAGTAATTCCTCTCGTTTCATTTCTGTAGTTTTTTCTAGCATATTTTCTAGCATATTACCGCTAGTAACGATCCACCCCTGTTGGGAATGCTGAGTCAAATCTTCACTGACATTTATAGATGTTGCTGTTACCTCAAAGCTAATTTGGATGTACTGGGGAATATAGCTAGTCTTTTTCATTAAAATTAGGGAAGGAAGAGTGTCTTGAATATCCTCTTCCTTAACTTCTATAAATAATTGCCCGTTAATTTTTTGAGCAGGTCGCAGAAACCATTTATTTTGTTTTTTTTCAAATTCTAAGTGACCAGCTTTAACATTTTTCAAACGCTCTTTATATGGGTTGCTGAGAGGGTCGTCTTTATCAGCCGCAACTGCACGGAAGAATAATTTTTGTTGGTCTGAAACTCGCTCAATCTTGCTAAAACTGATAATTTCTACTAAATTCCGCAACATTCCTCGCAAACTGCTACCTGGAAGGACAGGATGTAGATTTGCAGGATGCTGGAAAAATTTAGCTTTATTTTTACGCTGATCTGATATCAACTCTTCATTAGGTGTATCGCCAAAAGTTGCGAAGTCAACAGGACTTAAACCACAACGAATGTAGAGAGGTGATGCTGTTTTGAGCGTACAGGTAATTTTACCAGTGTGGCGATCGCTATAATAACGGTCATTGTCCCGCAGCTTACCATTACACTCAACTTGCGCTGGGACAACTTTATGGGGAAGTTCGACAAAATTGTATGGTGCGATCGCTTTACGCTCATCAGGCACTTGCTTTAAATGTCTTGGATTCATGAGATTTTCTCCTTTTTGAGAGATACTAAACGGCTAAAAAAAATCCTCGCTACTCCATCTGAGTCGTAGCAAAAATAGTGATTTACTTCTAGTCTAACTGGACGATACAGGTCATTTTTATCTTTGCTAAAGTAACTTTGTTCTACAGCTATAGGAACAGCGTGTTTCAGTCCCTGAGAACCATCTGACAGCAAGGTAAAGTTACCATGATTTTTTCCCTGCGTACCCCAGAGAATTTGTGGTTCAGGAATTAAACCTATTTTTTGTTGAGCAATTAACTCTAAAACTTTGCTTTGCAATATTAGACGCGATCGCCATTCTCCATTACTATTCCATAGTAACACTTCCCCTGCTTCTCCAAACACTCGACATTGTTCCAGCGTTTTCAACCGCAATTCTGGAAAATTACACTCAGGAAATACCTCTCTAGCGGTTGTTAACGTCCCACTGTCAATATCAAAATTTCCCCAGATAACTCCATCTTCAGCATGAGCTAACAGATAGGGTAACTGATAAATTTGTGCCTGCTGCTTTAGCCAATCCTTAAGCGACTGTTCAGTAAGGTTTTCAACTGATATTTGACAATATTCCTGATTCATGATATTTTATCCACAAAATTGCTAACAAACTCTTCTAGTTTTTGTTTATCTTCTCCAGCAAATTCGAGCTTCCCATTGTTTTGAGAGATTACCCATTTTTGCTCTGATTTTTCTGGTTGTTGCCAAGTTAGAGTGACTTCTACTCCCTGCAACCGGCTCTCCTGACTTTATGGTGTATAATGTAACAAACAATACATTTGCTGTCATGGACTTTTATTTGGACTAT
>NZ_JAUBWA010000194.1:0-8296 GCF_036702825.1 Microcoleus sp. A003_D6
TATAATGATTCGCTATCGCTCAATTGTTAGCTGGTCGGCATTCATCTCACCGCTAAACCATCGGGGGTACTCGCGGAGCTCGATAAATCCCCCGATGGTTTAGCGGGAGCCTTCTGCCGACATTAAGGTAAGGAAGAGCCTAAATCTTAAATCTTAAATCCCAAATCCCATATCTAAAATCAAATGACGCCCGCAAAAGTTTCCTTTCAGTACAAAAGCACTTTACAGGAAACCCGCGGGCGTCACAATCAAGCAAGCTTAAATTTTAGAAAAGACCCAGCGTGAAAGATTTGTCGATCGGGAAAATAGCACCAATACCCAACCACAGAGTTACCGCAGTTCCCAACAGGAAGACTGTAGTAGCAACAGGGCGGCGGAACGGATTTTGGAACTTGTTAACATTCTCGATGAACGGAATCAAAATCAAGCCAACTGGAACACCGGCCATGCAAGCAATACCCAACAATTTGTTAGGCAAAACGCGCAAAAGTTGGAATACAGGCCACAAATACCATTCCGGCAGAATTTCTAGCGGAGTAGCAAAAGGATTGGCAGGTTCGCCAATCATAGCCGGGTCTAGTACAGCCAAACCCACGCACAGAGAAATCGTTCCCATGATCACGATCGGGAAAACGTAGAGCAAGTCATTGGGCCAAGCGGGTTCGCCGTAATAGTTGTGACCCATGCCCTTAGCGAGCTTAGCGCGGAGTGCTGGATCGCTCAAATCTGGTTTTTTGAGAATAGACATAGTGAGAGTGTTCTCCTTTTAGTTTTACCCGGGCCTGGGATTCCGCTGTATTCGTTAGTCTGAATCAGCGGCGCGATCGCAGGAAGTATTGTATTGGCCGTAAATAAATATCATGAGTGATGAATTCTGAATTTTCAACTCAAAATTCAGCGGGGGGCAAAAAAATACCGCCCCCACAACTCAAAACTTACAACGGGCCAGAAATGCCTTGCTTGCGAATCATCAAGAAGTGAGCCAGCATAAAGACTACAATCAGCCAAGGCAACACAAAAGTGTGCAAGCTGTAGTAGCGAGTCAAAGTACCTTGACCGACGCTGACACCACCGCGCAGCAGTTCAACAAGTGTAGAACCGACAAACGGGATGGCTTCGGGTACGCCGGAAACGATTTTAACTGCCCAGTAACCGATTTGATCCCAAGGCAGCGAGTAGCCGGTCACGCCGAAAGAAACAGTGATGACTGCCAAGATTACTCCTGTCACCCAGGTTAATTCGCGGGGCTTTTTGAAGCCGCCGGTCAGGTAAACCCGGAAGATGTGCAAAATCATCATCAGCACCATCATGCTGGCAGACCAGCGGTGAATGGAGCGGATCAGCCAGCCGAAGTTAACTTCATTCATCAGGTATTGCACTGAAGAAAAAGCTTCTGCTACCGTCGGACGGTAATAGAAAGTCATGGCGAAGCCGGTGGCAAACTGGATCAGAAAGCAAACTAAAGTAATTCCGCCCAAGCAGTAGAAGATATTGACGTGGGGGGGTACGTACTTGGTAGTGATGTCATCGGCGAGCGCCTGAATTTCCAGGCGTTCCTCAAACCACTGGTAGGTTTTTGAGTCGGTGATTTGTTTAGAAAACATGGAGCCAGAATTCCTAAAAGAATATTGCTGTGGTTGAGGTTCAGGGCAGCAGCCACAAGGTTTTTTTGTCGCCCCGCGCCGAGCAGTTGGCTTTTACTAGCAAATGCCTGAGGCTATTTTTAAATTTGGAGCTGACGAAAGGAACTCTATTGTGCGATCGCCTGCAAGCCCTGGGAAACTAAGCGGTCGCTTGTCCCTACTCGCTGGCGTTGCCCGATCGAATTCCAGACTGTGATAAAAAATGTAACATAATTACCGTACAAATTTCACGCTAGCGATGCTTTGGCCGAGTCTCAAATACCCTTTTCTGCAAGCTCCACATCCGCCCCAAGCTGGCATACAGCCAAGAGCCGAGCGCAGGATCAAAGTCCGAGCCCGCCCGCAGGTCGCTGGGGCGTAAATTTTAATATTAATGATAAAACTTCACTCTTTTTGCGATTAAATGTTACATTTAACTAATTTTTTGTTCGCGGCGGACGTTTGACGAATGCCTAATGCCTTGGGGAGAGTTAAATGCGCAAAAGCTTAAAAGCCTACAAACTTAAAATACAGGAGATGCAATACTTGCCTATCTTTTACAGAAAAATCATGCACCGACGAGTTTTCCAGATTGCTATTGTACTTTTTCTCCAAGTCGCCCTAGTTTTAGGCCCGTGGGTCGGGCCTGCGGCGGCCCTAACTCCAGAACAGCAGCTTTTGAGCGAAGCTTGGCGAATTGTCAATCGCTCTTACGTGGATGACAAATTCAACAATCACAATTGGTGGTCGATTCGCCAAAAAGCTGTCAAACAACCGCTCAACGACAGAGAGCAGACTTACACGGCCATCCAGGGAATGCTGGCGAATCTCGACGACCCCTTCACTCGACTGCTGAAACCCGAACAGTACCGCAGTTTGCAGGTTAACACTTCGGGAGAATTGACGGGTGTGGGGCTGCAAATTGCGATCGACCCCCAGACAAATACCCTGACAGTGGTGGCTCCTTTGGTTGGCTCCCCGGCGGATAAAGCTGGCATCCAACCCCTCGATCGCATTCTGAAAATTGACGGCACTCTCACCTCAGAATTGAGCCTAGACGAGGCAGCAACTCGAATGCGCGGCCGCGCTGGCACTACGGTGACTCTGACCTTGGGGCGCGAGGGAAGGGACGCTGATGAGGAAATTGAGCTAGTGCGCGATCGCATTGCTCTGAATCCGGTTTACGCCGAATTGCAGTCTGGGCCAGAGAATTTACCGCTGGGCTACATTCGCTTGAGTCAATTCAGCGCTAACGCCACTGAGGAAGTTGCTCGCGCGATCGACCGCTTGGAAAAACAAGGAGCCGCCGCCTACATTCTCGACCTGCGGAACAACCCGGGCGGACTGTTGCAAGCAGGGATTGAAATTGCCCGCTTGTGGCTCGATTCCGGGACGATCGTCTACACTGTGAACCGACAAGGCATTCTCGGCAGTTTTGAAGCCTCTGGACAAGCCCTAACTGACGATCCGCTGATTGTTTTGGTGAATAAGGGAACTGCCAGTGCTAGCGAAATTTTGGCTGGTGCGCTGCAAGATAACGGCAGAGCTCAACTGGTGGGCGAAAAGACTTTCGGCAAAGGGCTGATTCAGTCGCTATTTGATTTGTCTGACGGTTCCGGGTTGGCCGTGACTGTGGCTAAGTACGAGACGCCGAACCACACAGATATTAACAAACTGGGGATTTCGCCCGATCGGGTAGTGCAGCTAGAGCCGATGGCGCGCGATCTAATCGGCACCGAAGCAGACTTGCAATATCAAGCTGCACTGCAACTACTGAAAGAAAAAACCGTGATGGCAAAGTCAGCAGTCAGCAGTCAGCAGTCAGCAGTCAGCAGTCAACAGTCAACTCCCCTACTTTAAGGTTGCGCCGTTGATTCCTCGGCATCGGGTGTTTCGGGTTCCTGCAAAATCACTCCTCGCTGCTGGGGGTCAACTCGATTGCTTTGCTCTTGCATCACAGTTTTAGCAAGACTGGGGTCAAAGTAGCGGTTAAAGTCCGATCGCGACTGATTTACTCGCCCTTGGGTAAGATTGACTTCAGCTTGGATTTCGTGCAATTTTTCTTGCACGGCCCGGTAGTGAGGCCAAAGCTGAATCAAAGCTGAAGTCGCACAGACTGAAAGTACAATGTTGACTGCCAACTTGACTCCTGTTTCGGCGGCGAGCGTTTGGTGAGGGTAGGAACGCTGGCGGCTGCTGCTGCGACGAGGAGTAACCCGAGGGGAGTTTTTTACAGGACGCAGTGGGGTAACGGTCGGTTCAATCGCTTGCATAATTTTTTTTTCAAATACCTGAGACTGACGTTTTAGAGCTCACAAGAGCAAAGTCTGAGCTTAACGCACACTCGCCCCTGTTCGTCAGGGTGCTGACAGCCAAAATTGTTAAGACAAAGGTGACGCCTGAAGACGGAATTTCCCAATAAAAATGCCTGCCCTTGCAGTCTCGTCTTGCTGACCACAAACAATTTACTCCACTGCGGCAGCAATTGTCTGTAATGCGAGAGATTTAACTACTCGGGCAGGCGATCCAGCGGTTCGCGACTGGTGTCTGGAAACTACTTGTACAGTTCAGTTGACAGCCGGAAAGCCAAGATTCCGGGAATCAAAGCAATTACGAGCGCTACGTAGACTTGGGTATCTGTTAAAGACATATTCGGAAAACTCCTTTTCGCGGACACGAGCTTTCACCAATTTGAGACAAATTGGCGCTTTTGGGAATCATTTGTTACAACTTGCAACACTTCGGGGCCCGGGAGTGAGAAAGAGGAAGACAGAGCCAGAGGAGGTCGATCAACAGTAAGACTTTTTCTGACATTTGCTAACAATCAATTACATTGACCTGCTTGTCTTTATATCATATAGAATTAATTTAGCCACTCAGATTTAGGTGAAAAACCTTGGTAGTACGCAACCGCTATATAAATAAGTTGCCTCTACATTATCAAAGCAAATAATCAGATTGGCTAATAGCTGTAAGCGATAACCAAGCTGAACGCTAAAATATAAGTGGTTGTAGAAATTTCTACGGGCATCGGTTGATACGCCTTGGTTGAGAGAGGCTCTCAACTTATGTGTTTGTTAGCAAATGTTAGCAAAAAAGTATCGGAGAATCTTCCTTCTGACTGCTGACTAACTGCTGACTCCTGACTCCTGACTGTTTCCCTATTCATTAGGACAGAATGACCAGGTTAGGTTAAGATAAGTGAAGGTGACACTAATGTTCGACGGAGCCAGCGATTTGCGGTGCGTTCTTCATTTATAAATCTTAGGTGCACAAAATAGTTAATGCTAGATCAATTTCTCGATGCTTCGCCCAGTTTTGGAGCAGACGCCTTTTTCTTATTGTTGGTTTTGGTGGCTTTGGAGGCTGTACTTTCGGCTGACAACGCGATCGCCCTGGCGTCTATTTCTAAAGGTTTGGAAGATGCCAAGCTACAGCGACAGGCTCTCAACTTGGGTTTGATAATTGCTTTTGTACTGCGGATATTATTAATTTTAACTGCTACTTGGGTGATCCAATACTGGCAGTTTGAACTGCTAGGTGCTCTCTACCTGCTGTGGCTAGTTTTCCAGCACTTTTCCTCAGATGCTGACTCGGAAGGAGAACATCACGGGCCCAGATTTGTGTCTCTGTGGCAAGCCATTCCGGTGATTGCTCTGACGGATTTAGCGTTTTCTTTGGATAGCGTTACTACGGCGATCGCAATTTCTGACGAAACTTGGCTGGTACTGACCGGCGCGACAATTGGAATTATCGCTCTGCGATTTATGGCGGGATTGTTTATCCGCTGGCTCGACGAATTCGTACACCTTGAAGATGCTGGCTACGTCACAGTTGGCTTGGTGGGAATGCGATTGCTGGTGAAAGTAATTAACGACAATTTAGTACCTCCGCAGTGGCTGGTAGTTTCTAGTATCGCCTTGATATTTGTCTGGGGATTTTCTAAACGCAATCCTGAATTTCCCGACGATCCAAAATCTTCGGAAGTTGCTCTAAAGCAGCCAGATTCAGAACCTGTAACGCAGGAGCCGGAAGGACAGAAGTCCGAAATTTAACATATTTTATTATAGACTTTTGTTTTTGTGGAAAGTCGATCGATCTTTTACTAAAGGTCGATCGATTATGCATATTGCCGTATTAAAGTGGGTTCAGCAGCCACAGACAACAGAATATGACCTCAAGAATCAGTTTGTTGTTCTCAATCAATGGAGTTATTAATTTACCAGAAATCCATGTAAAGCTTTAAACTTGTAAAGCCAAACTCGCTCAATTCGCTCGCTCCGGCTCTCCGGGTCATATCAATTCCGGTTACACCGTCAGGTGACTGTTGACTGTTGACTGTTGACTGTTGACTGTAGAAGGAGGGGTCGAAAAACTGAATAGTTGAGTGTTAAGTGTTGACTCGATTTTATGATTCCGATGCAACCGGAAACGATGTCATGCCCATAAGCTGCCAAAAAAGTTAGCTCAAATGACTCCTTATCAGAAAACTGGGTTTAAAACCCCGTTCTTTTAGGACGGCTTTAATTTCTTAAATCCATTCCTAAAAATCCCAAACTTGCTTGTATTTGTAGTATACTACAATAGTCAAGGTTAAACTCCTTTGCCATCGTGAAACAGTTAAGACACACTTTTAGGCATAAATTGTTGGACCCAGAGCAGCGAAAACTCTTAAAACAGCTAGAGAATCAACGTATTCTCTTTACCAGAAAACAAATAATTTAATTCGTTTGTTAGGTAGGGTAGGGCATACCCGAACTCTAGGTTAATATCCTAGTACGCTTTTGGAGATAGACCCCAAGAGGGTTACTGTGAGTTAAGCTCGTCAATTGGTACTTTTGTAGGGTTGAAAGGTTTAAGAATTGCCGAAAGGACATAGTGCTTAAAGGTCAGTCGATGAATTAAGAATCCCCGTGCGTTCACGCCGGGGAGTGTCAAGAGCTATCTCTTTACTTCTGTGCGTTGTGATTGTTTTACGATCGGAGATCGCACGATCGTTACTCGGATGGTGGAGGTACGATCTCGATACCGTACTTGGGAGCCGCAGTAAGAATTTTGTCCAAATCTTCAGGAGTCAAAGATGCTCCAAGGGTAATCTGACCATTTACTGCCTTTCCAGCTTCGGCAATAAATTTCTCAAAACCAGCAGGAGTGACCCAAACCATCATCTTAGCGGGTGTAGCGGTAGTATTCGTAAATCGGTGAAGCTGACCTTTCGGTGAATGAAGGAATGTTCCAGCCGTCGCCACGAAAGTACGATCGTCAAGCTGAAATTCAATCTCTCCGTCTTGAACATAAAATGATTCATCTTCTCGGTGGTGCCGATGGGTCGGGGAGCCGCCACCAGGTGCAACAATTACTTCACAAAGCGCATAGGCTTCCCCTGTTTCTTCACCAATTGCTTTGAAGGTATAGAGGTCTTGACCAAGGTAGTAAGAACGACCTTGACCAGGTTCAACAAAAAGTCCGTTTTGATGAATTGTCATTTGTTAATTGTTAATTGTTAATTGGTAAAGCAAAGTGTTAGCTGGCTGGCGATGGCTTTTCGTGGAACATTCTTCACGAAGTCAGAATCTTCTCAATACGCCGATCGGGGATAAGCCACATTATTGCAACTAAAACATACAGCATGAAAGCCAACCACGAGTTGACAAAGGAAAGCAGGATTGCTACGGCATAAATCACCACTGATACCTTCCCCTTAAAGTCTCGCCCAAGTGCAATTGCCAGAGTGGAATCTTGACCGTGGTGAGAAATAAGGACACGAGTAAGAATGAAGTAAGCGATCGCAGCCAACAACAGCACGGTGCCATAAAGCGCAACTGGCCAGGCGGCGAAGTGGTTCTCGCCTGTCCAAGCAGTGACAAAGGGAATGAGTGACAACCAGAACAGCAGATGCAGATTAGCCCACAAAACATTACCATTGACCTGCCGAGCCGCTTGTAACAAGTGATGGTGGTTGTTCCAGTAGATACCCAGATAAATAAAACTGAGTACATAGCTCAGAAATACTGGAACTAGCGGACGCAGCGCAGCTAAATCGGCTTCATGGGGCACTTTCAATTCCAGCACCATAATGGTGATGAGAATGGCGATTACACCATCGCTGAATGCTTCTAACCTGCCTTTACCCATTTTTGTACATCCTCCTTTTTTGCTTGCGCTGGCGATCGCTTCTAATTCCAACAATAATTTAGCATAAGGTCGGTTGCAGTGATTTGTTATAACGATCGGCGATCGCTTGCACTTACCAACAAAGCCAACCATTTTGCTTGCCCGATCACCATACTGCCATCAAGTATATAAGCTGTTGTGCATTTAAAACGCATATTGTATAATATACAATGACCATATTTAGAAAAAGTCAATGCCTAGTAACAACTTCCTGAGTCCTGAGACAAGGGAAACTCTTCAACAAGTATTAAAGGAGCATGAGCATCCAGACATTCGGCAAAGAGCCTTAATTTTTTTATTGCTAAATAGCGGAAATACACAAGCTCAAACGGCTGAACTAATAGGATGCTCTCTGAGAAAGATTGCTTATTGGAGCATTCATGGCGATCCTGATAATTTAGACAGTTTTAAAGATAATAGGATCAGGGGGAACGCATCTTATTGAACACTGTTCATCAGTGATGAGTATATTTTAAGATAAATTCACCATTGTTAGAAGC
>NZ_JAUBWA010000195.1:0-8247 GCF_036702825.1 Microcoleus sp. A003_D6
GAGCGGAATGAAGCGAAAGTTTCACGTTCCGTTCTGAAGGAGAGGTAGGGGTGGCAACGCCCCTATCGACTCTAACCTCTAACCAACTGAGCTATGCGATCGCCTCAGCACTTATCCACCGTTAAAAATTTGCTTAGCGGTCAAATTCAACTCGGGAAACACCGCTGATTCAATTCTTTCATCTCCCCGAAACAGCTTAATTTGATACTCACCATCTACTAACTGATAAACCGATAAAGTAGGCTGTTTCGGATAACCAATATAACGGCTACCCCCTAAACCCAAATAATCTACAATCCAATATTCAGGAATGCCTAATGCTTCATAATCAATCATTTTATGTGCATAATCATCGCGCCAATTTGTGCTGACTACTTCAATAACTAATTTAACCGAATTTCCCTGAGTAATAACTGATTCTCTTTCCCATCGAGACTCATTGGCTTCTACGGCTTGTTTATCTAATACAATCACATCGGGATCGTAGCCAGAGTTATCGTTAAATTTAATTGTACATTCCTTCGGAATAAAGTAAGGAAGTTGTAATCGCCTGATTTCTAAACCCAATTCTATCGCTTGAAAACCTGCGCTCGCTGAATGTTTACCAGTTGGATTTGGCATTTCAACAATAACTCCGTTATGTAATTCATAGCGTCCGGTTTCGGCTTTTCCTTCCAGAAATTCATCAAAACTCATTAACTTCGATATCGCTTGAGTCATGGTAAAGTCTCCAATGCTCTAATATCATTTGATTCTGATTCAGTAGGGTGCGTCAGATTTTTAAGTTCATTATCTAACTAATAGGTTAATTGTCTAGCGAAAGACCAGACTCTCGGTAGGACGGGAAACCTAAAACCCTTGATTTCTAAATGATTGAAATTCATGGACACAACTGGACTCGAACCAGTGACCCCTACGATGTCAACGTAGTGCTCTAACCAACTGAGCTATGCGTCCTCACGAATTCCTAATATAGCAGAACATTCGATCGCCTGTCAAGCATAAATATAAAATTTTTCAAGCCACCCACAGCCACCGCCCTAATTCCCAACCCGCCAAATCTTCACAGTTCGATCGCCCGCACCGCTAGCCAAACTCGCCCCATCAGCACTAAACGCCACCGACAAAACCTCCCCCCCGTGCCCCGTCAGAAGTTCCAGCAAACCCCCCGTAGCAGCATCCCACAAATAAATCGAACCATCCCGACTCCCCGTCGCCAAAACCCCACCATCCGGGCTGAACGCCACACACAAAACATCCCCAGAATTGTCCCTCATACTCCGCAGCAGAGTACCTCGCCCCTGTGCATCCACCCGCCACAGCTTCGCCGTACCATCCCGACTCCCCGTCGCCAAAACCGATCCTTCTCCTACTCCCCCCCTTACCAAGGGGGGGCTGGGGGGGGTCTGACCGGCAAGGGAGTTGGGGGAGTTCGCAGCAAAAACGATCGCCCGCACCCAATCCCCGTGCTCTGCCAGAGTACAAATCGATCGACCATTTTGCCAATCCCACAACTGCACAGTCTTGTCCCGACTGCCACTAGCCAAAAACTCCCCGCCAGCACTAAAAGCCACCGCCTCCACCCCGCCAGCGTGACCGGTCAAAGCCGACATCCACTTACCCTTATTCAAATTCCACAACTGTACAGTTTTGTCCCGACTGCCGCTAGCCAAAACCTGACCGTCCCGACTAAACGCCACAGCAGAAACCCTGTCAGAATGACCCGTCAAAGCGTACCACCACTTACCCTTATTCAAATCCCAAATATGAATCTTTTTGTCCCGGCCGCCACTAGCCAAAGTCGCGCCATCAGGACTAAACGCCACACAAGTCACCCAGTCAGAATGACCCGTAAGAGTGTACCACCGCTTACCCGCATCCAACTTCCACATCTCGATCGTCTTGTCCTCACTGCCGCTAGCTAAAGTCGCGCCGTCGGGACTGAAAGCTACCGACGTGACAGCATTGGAATGCCCTACCAGAGTATGAACACACCTCCAAGTAGGCGCGCGTGCGGGTACAACCCGCTGCATCGGCGGCACAGGTAAAATTGTGCCTGCAATCGTTGGCGGCACTGCATTCTGCACTACAGGCGTCCTCTGCGGCGCGGGAATTGTTCTTGGCGCCGGGGTTGGGGGAATTTGCACAGGCGAATGCTGCGGCTGCAAATCTTGGAGAACATCAGCTACAGATTTGTAGCGGCGACTGAGACTCGGTTCGATCATTTTGTCGAGGATGCGGCTTAGTTTCCGATCGATTTGAACCTTCAAAAAGTCTCGCCAAACCCACACATCTTGATTGATATCAAACAAATCAAAAGGAGATATTTGAGTCAGTAAATAAAGGCAAGTTACTCCCAAACTGTACAAATCGCTGGCATAAACCGCTTGACCTCTAATTTGTTCCGGCGCCACGAACTCGGGCGAACCGATGACTGTACCGGTTTCTCTCAAACCCTCCACAACTTTTGCAGCGCCAAAATCAACTAAAACTAATTCCCCAGTTAATGCTGGGTAAGTATAAAAGAGGGGAGTTTGAGAAATGCGGCGGATAATATTGGGCGGTTTAATATCTCGGTGAATTACACTGCGATCGTGCACGAACTGCAATACTGGCAATAAATCCTTCAGCAGACTGAGAATCTGACTTTCGCTGAAAGGGCCATTCCGCGCCAACTCTTGCTGTAAATTCTCGCCTTCTATAAATTCCTGCACCAAATACTGATAGCGTTCCTGCTGAAAGTGTGCCAGCAGTTCGGGAATTTGCGGGTGTTTCCCCAACTCGTCCAGCCGCACTGCTTCTCGGTTGAATAATTCTGCTGCTTTCTCGCTGCTGCTGGTACCTTGGGATAGGGGGAAAAACTGTTTAATTGCACAGCGCGGTTTTGAGGGTTTGTCTTGGTCTACTGCTAAAAAAGTGCGACCGAAACCGCCGCGCCCGAGGGGTTTGATGGCGCGGTAACGCTCTCTGAGCAACAGTTTGGTGCCGCAATTCAGGCAGAATAGGGTACGATCGGCATTTTGCGGGTTTTGACAGGCGGGGTTTAGGCAGTAACTCATAACTGAACCGAGAAGGAATCAGCAGCACATCTCTATGATACTGAGGCCGGGGGGCGATCGACTCTCGCGTTACAATTAAAAACCAAAGGACTTGAGTCCTCAGAATTTAAGATGTCGCTTTAACATTCAGAGCATACTCTTTAAACCTTTCCAAGTCAGCCATAAGAGTCGATTCAACTACTCGCGCTAGAAATGAATTGTCCATCAATTTTGCCAGCCAGCCGGGAACTCCATAAGCTACCGTCAGTTTGACAATGCTGCTGTTTTTGCGATCGTAAAATCTGATCGCACCCCGATTTGGCAAACCGTCTACCGATTCCCACTGAATTATCTGATTCGGGACTACTTTGAGAATCCGAGAAAGCCAGCTAAATTCTAACCCGCCAGTTGCGAGTTTCCAGCGAGACAATTCCGGGTTGTCTTCGAGAATGCGAACTGATTCGATCCACTTCATCCAGCGCGGCATTTGCTCTAAATCTGACCATAGTTCCCACGCTAATTCGATGGGAATTGCTATTTCTACTTGTACGCTGTGTTCTAACCAATCAGTCATGGGATTTTAGATTTTAGATTTTAGATTTTAGATTGAAGAATTGTTTCTTTCTTGTTTTTCTCGTTCCCAAGCTCTCCCTGGGAACGAGAGAAAGTCATTAGCTTTTAGCATTTTACATTTTTCACTCGATCGACTAATGACTAATGACTAATGACTGATGACTAATGACTAATGATTAATGACTAATGACTAAGCTGTTCGACATTTAAACCGCTAACGAGGCCTGTAGGGTGCGTCAGCTAGAACACTTACTAAGCAAGGGAAACAAGATAGGGCTGACGCACCCTACAATACTATTTTAAATGCGTAACAGCTTAATGACTAATGACTAATGACTAATGACTAATGACTAATGCCAACTGCCAACTGACTAATGAGTGTAAGCTTCGAGAATTACCTTAGCCGCTTGATGACCTGAAAGAGTCGCTCCTTCCATGCTATCAAGGTAGTCTTGCTGAGTGTAACTTCCTGCTAGAAAGAAATTGGCAATCGGAGTTTTTTGAGCAGGGCGGAAAACATCCATTCCCGGTGCTTCCCGATACAAAGATTGAGCGAGCTTAACTACACTGTACCAAGTCATGTTTAATTCCCGCGCTGACGGGAATAAATCCTGAACTTGCTTGAGTACGTGTTGGGCGATCGCCTCATTGCTTTGTTTAATAAACGGATCTCCCGGTGTCAGCACCAACTGCAAAAGCGAACCTTGTCCTTCTTTATAATAATCCTTGGGACTTGTCAGCGCCAAATCTGCAAAACAAGAAAAATCTGCATCTGCTGAATATAGCAAATTATCGATTCCTACAGCGTGGCTCAACTGTTTGCGCTTGGCTTCGTCTTCCAGTTCCGTTACCCAACCGTCGAACCGCAATTGTACTGTAGCAACTGGCACCGCATCTAACTTATAAATGTTGTCAAATTCCGACCATTTGCGCCAAGCTGGGGGCAATATTTTCTGAATTCCCGGCACATCTAATGCAAAAAGATAAGCATCGGCGGTAATAGTTTCTTCTGTTTCGCCGTTGGCTACTAGCAAGCCTGTCACGCGGGTTTCTTCGCCTTCTTCAAACTGAATTTCTCGGACTCTGCGCCGCGTGTAAATTTTTGCTCCTTTCTTTTCCAAATATTCCACAATTGGTTTGTGCAAATATTCGTTGGGAGAACCGGCCAGCATCCGCATGACAGAGGCTTCGGTTTTCGATGCAAAGAATTGAAATATTGTCAACATACACCGGGCAGAAATATTTTCGGTGTCGATAAAACCCAGTGCGTAGGCGATCGGATTCCACATTCTTTTGAGCGAGTTTTGGTTGCCACCTTGACTGCGGAACCAGTCAGCGAAGCTAACTTTATCCAAATCGCGGATAGTTTTCATTGCCCCGTCAAAGTCTATCAAACCTCGGACGATCGGGCTAGTTCCCAGGGCGATCGCATTTTGAATTTTGTCTTGTACCGATAGCTGAGATGTCGTGAAAAATGCCTTCAATCCGTGCAAAGGAGCACCCACCGGAAAGCGAAAATCTAAAGAACCGGTTTCGCCGCCTCGATTGATAAAAGTGTGGACGTGTTCTTTGAGGAGCAAATCGTCAAATGCTCCCACTTTTTTCATCAGGGCAAATAAGTTATAATAGCAGCCGAAGAAGACGTGCAAACCCATTTCAACGTGATTGCCGTCGGGATCTACCCAACTGCCGACTTTGCCGCCGACAAAGGGGCGGGATTCAAAAATTTCTACTTGGTGGCCGGCATCCACTAAATCGACTGCTGTGGTCATTCCAGCCAGTCCCGCACCTGCGATCGCAACCCGCATTTTACCTATCCTTTACAGTATTTTTACAAATTGTAACAAAATTTAGAAGATCGGAAATATTATTAAAGTTCGTAAATGCCGATCG
This sequence comes from Microcoleus sp. A003_D6, assembly GCF_036702825.1. Taxonomy (NCBI): domain Bacteria; kingdom Bacillati; phylum Cyanobacteriota; class Cyanophyceae; order Oscillatoriales; family Microcoleaceae; genus Microcoleus; species Microcoleus sp. A003_D6. The sequence continues at coordinate 5,505 of NZ_JAUBWA010000195.1, forward strand.
ACACTTGTACAGCCCTCTGAATTCTTGCCAAAGACACAGCACTAATTTGACCGTAAGGGCCTTGTTCTAGAAATGTCTGTCGCAAAGCAGAAACGTTTTCACATACAGCTAGAGAATCAGCTTGCAATCCTCCCTCACCCGCAGGAATCAAGACGCGAGTAGGATTTTCTACTCCTGCAAGGTTACTTGTGAAAGGAACAACAATTACAGAATCGGTCAACTCGTTGCGGATGTCGGGAGAAACCACAACTACAGGTCTTTTTTTGGTATCTCCTAACTGACGCAAAGCTCTTGAAAGGTAAATCTCACCTTGGCGAGGATAAGTGTTCGCTGTTGAGTTAGAGTCCATCGCTGCTCCATGTTTCTTCTATCTGTTCCTCTACAAAATTAAACCACTCTTTTTCATCCTCAATATCTTCTTGGCTGCGGTTTTGATAAAACTTCCGCAACTTATCTTCGATTTGCTTAGCGTACCAGAGACGGAGAGCTTGTTCGATCGCCTCCGTCCAATTATCAGTAAGCTGGTCTATTTTATCAGCGAATTCAGCATCAAGGGCGACTAACACTTCTCGCTTTTGAGTAGAATTTGACACAATCATTCTCCTGAATAATTCACTAAGTAGGGTGCGCAATGCGCACCTTACATATTACTTTTACATATTCCTTCTTCCTTCTTCCTTCTTTCGTCTTCTTTATTTCGTCTTCCTTCTTCCTGACATCCGTTACATCCGTTACATCCGTTACAGAATCCGTTGCCGAACTTCCTTCTTCCTTCAAAACATCGGCATCAACTGAAGCGGCCCAATTCCCAACTCTTTAGCCGACACCCAGCGCACCTCAAGCAAAGCCACCATATCCTTAAACTGAGGCTGACCGCGAGAAGCACCCATCAACCCTTTAGCAATAATCAAACCGCACCAACCGTTCGTTAATTTACAGCGGCGATCCCACTTTTTGCGAGCTTCCTGATGCACCGGATCGTCTTCATTAAACTCCCCAAACAAATACAGATCCCCATTTTTAGTTTGCAAAATGCCCAAGTCGTATTGCTCATCCTGAAAAGGATTTTCGCCCGGATTAAAACCAATTGCCTTCACCCCTCCAGCTTCTTTCAAATCCTGAATCATAGTTTTAGCCTTCGGATGAGAAGTTTGGATCATCACCACCGGCAAACCATCTCCGGCGATATTAATATCAGTTTCTGCACCTTGGTGAAACTGGACACTTGCGCGCAGGAAGTCTACCGTTTCCCAAGGTACGGCGCCGAGACTCAAAAATGAATTTTGCGGCACCAAATCGTCCCGCAGCAGTGGCATTTCAAATTCATCATCATCGTCATCATCATCGTCATCCCCGAGCATCTGTAATAATTCGTCGGACACATCAGGCATCGTCGAAACTTTAACGGACGCCTGCTGAGTTTCCCCGTCTGATTGGGGAACTGGGATGCGGTAGCGGCTGTTAATATTGGGAAACGTCTCTGCTCCCAATTTCCGGCGGCTGTTGCGGAAAAAGCGGTGAAATGCTTCGAGAGCAACTAACATTGTCAGGGCTTCTTCTTCGTAAAGAATCGATCGCAATCCTTCTAAAGGATGCAGGTTGCCAAAATTCGGTTCAATTTCCGATGGAGGCAAATCGGCTAAATCAATTTCTTCTTCTTCGTCGTCGTCCTCATCAATATCGGCAGCACTTTCAAATGTGAGGAACAAACAGTCTTGCCCTAAAAAAGCCTGTTCTAAATCTTCAAAAGAATCATCGTTGACGACTCGCTCTCGAAACCGCTTCAAGGACTCTAGAGAGCGGTACAGCAAAACTCCGTAATCCATTCTGCCTTGCCCCAATACGGACACGTAGAGGCTCCCGACATCCCACTGATTGATTTCAATAGATATAATTTGGTGTTCGCTCAAAGTCCGCCACGGAGCATCTTGCCAGATTTGAGCAGCTTTTTCCATTAAGACTTCAGCGTACTGAGGTGGCAAATCGGGAGGCCGGTTGATCGCGACCTCTTCCATGCCGCGAAATATTTCGTCAATTAGGGGCAATTCCGGCACGTAGTCAATGGAAATACCTAAATCTTGAAGTACGCCCCGCAGATAAAATTGAATTTCTCGGTTTTTGACTACTATTTTTTGGGGGCGGACTGCGGGAGCCGGACTTTGGGGATGTTCCATTGCCCGCAGCAGAGCTCGGACGATCGCCTCTGGGCCGGCATCTGGGCCTACCATGTCCATAGCCCTCACGACGCCTTCAGAACCGTCCACCCAGAGAATGCACTCACCACCGGCTTCTAGAACGTCATCGTCATCTAGCATCATGTGCGAGTCAGCATTAGATAAGGGTCGGCGATCGCCCTCCCACACGCTGGGAATTTGAGGTAAGTTTTGTAGCCGACGAAAAGTAGAGCGATTCAGCGCTGCCATAGAGTAAGCCCGTTGGGTGAAGCATGGTTGCGGTGTCCGTAGTCGGTCAACCGCTGCTTCTCAATCATAAACCCTATAGGGGGAGAGGACATCAAGCTTGGGAACGAGGCCCCACGGCAATTAAAAATTAAAAGCTCGATATTCAGCCTCAGCATCTAACCGAATGCCTTCTGGCGAATGGCTGTACAATGGACAGATAAGATTAAACTCTTAGCATTAGACAGTCTCAGGAGTTCGGCAATTGTCAGGAACCTCGGCCTTAAGGCACGAGGCTTGCGGGAGAAATCCGGTAAGCCATTCTGACCAGACTAAGGCTTAAC
>NZ_JAUBWA010000196.1:0-8196 GCF_036702825.1 Microcoleus sp. A003_D6
AAGCAAGTCATTAAACACCAAGCCGACAGAAATGGTTCGATTGTTGTTGATGTATCTGAAGCATATACGTCTAAGACTTGTGGAAAATGCGGTCATATTCATCTAAAACTTGGGGGTTCTAAAGTGTTCAAATGTCCTAATTGCCAAACGGTAATTGAGCGAGATTTGAACGGCGCACGTAATATTTTGTTACGTGCTTTGTCGGATTCGACCTGTTCTGTCAGTAATGACGGGATTGCTATCGTTACATCTCCTGCATTGCAAAGCTATGTAGAGAAATGTTCAGCGTGAATGAATCAGTTAGGACTTATCGTATAATCTGTTGAGATCGGCCAACAGAATGGAAACATTAAACATTCAATCCGCGCGATCGAATACCCACCCCGAGACAGACTCAAATAACTGCTGATTATGGTAAGGAATGGCATTGGTATTCGGACAGCCTCAGCCCGGTCGGAACGCGCCGCGGGTCAGATTCACGTCTACGACGGCGCTGGTAAAGGCAAGTCTCAGGCAGCTTTGGGAGTAGTGTTGCGCTCGATCGGGCTGGGTATCAATTCTGACTCGCCCACGCGAGTTTTGTTGCTGCGCTTTCTCAAAGGCCCCGGCCGCTCCTACGACGAAGACGGAGCAATAGAAGCCTTGCAACGGGCATTTCCGCACTTGATCGACCAAGTGCGCACCGGCAGAGCCGAATATTTTGGGGCCGAAGCAATCACCCGCTTCGATCGCGCAGAAGCTGTGCGAGGCTGGGATATCGCCAAAGGAGCGATCGCCAGCGATCTCTATTCCGTCGTGGTACTAGACGAACTAAACCCCGTATTGGACTTGGGTTTGCTGCCAGTTGACGAAGTAGTCCAAACCCTCAAAAACAAACCAGAATATTTAGAAGTCATCGCCACAGGCCGAGCGGCCCCCGAAGCTTTGCTGGAGATTGCCGACTTGCATTCAGAAATGAAGCCCCACTATCACCCCGCAGCGGCAGATCACAATATTTCGGGTATCGAAATATACACAGGAGCGGGCAAAGGCAAGTCTACAAGCGCTTTGGGAAAAGCTTTGCAGGCGATCGGCAGGGGTATCAGCCAAGACCAATCTCACCGGGTGTTAATCGTGCAGTGGCTCAAAGGCGGCACCGGTTATACAGAAGATGCGGCGATCGCAGCTTTGCGCCAAAGCTACCCGCAGCTAGTAGACCACCAGCGGTGCGGCAGAGATGCTATAGTTTGGCGGGGACAACAGCAAGAGCTAGACTGCATAGAAGCAGAACGCGGCTGGGAAATCGCCAAATGTGCGATCGCCAGCGGCTGGTACAAAACGATTATTCTCGACGAACTCAATCCCACAGTAGACTTAGAACTGCTGCCCGTAGAGCCGATCGTCGAAGCCCTGCTACGCAAGCCCCGCGATACAGAAATTATTATCACCGGGCGCTGCCACAAACCCCACGCTTACTTTGACTTGGCAAGCGTACACTCCGAGGTATACTGTCACAAACACTACGGCGATCGGGGCGTAGAACTAAAGCGGGGCGTAGATTTTTAGCTACCCCAGCAGTTGGCGAGTTCGATCGTACCAGTTATTTAAAGACGGCGCTGCCTGGGAAACCGGAAATTGCCCCAAAGCCTTGCAACCAAGTAACCAATCTCCCAATTTTCCTTGTCTTCCCGATCGACCCGATCTGCCTTTTTAAATCTTTAATGTCCTCCCCCGGACGCGATCCCCGACCGCCAATCCAGAATGGAACATTAAGAATATCAGCCGCGTCTTGTTGAGCGTGAGCACCTGAGACTGTGCAAAAGGATTATAAAAGGGTGGAAGGCATTGAAAATAAAAGCTTACAAGCAAAAAGTCCGCCAGGGAGAAAGTCTAGACAGGGTTAACGCCAGTAGGCTAGACTTGCGGCTGGCAAACAGGTTAAACTACAGCGGCATCCAAACATTCGGTGTTCTAGGCAGTGTCTGTAGTCGCACAAGCGATGACCAACAAGAAGTAGAGGAGTGAAGGTGTATGACAACGTTAAGTGACGATCCTAATCAATTAGATTTAAACCTTCCGGGACTGGGCCCGGATACAATATTCGCCGGAGCCGGGGCGGATTTCGTGAGAACTTCCACCCTGGGCGGCAGTTTAATATTTGGCCAAGGCGATAACGATACTCTGATTTCCGTCGGCCCGAACGATACCCTGTACGGCGGCGAGGACGAAGACTCAATCAGATCCCAGCGCACTCCGGCTTTGCTGTTTGGCGACGCAGGCGCAGACACCATAGTCGCTGAAGCCCGCGCTACGATCTACGGCGGTTTGGGAGAAGACTTCCTCCAAGGTACTGTCGAAGCTAACCTCATTTTTGGTAATGAGGGCGCAGATACGATGCTGGGAGGGGCGCAGAGAAGAGACTCCCTCTACGGCGGCAAGGGCAATGACGCGATCGGCTTTTTCATCGCAGGCGGTGGCAACAACCTCTCTTTACCTGGTGGCTTGGCTGTTGGCTTCGCTGGCAATGAAGGCAGCAACTACTTGCGGGGTGATTTGGGCGACGACTTGGTTGTAGGTATCAACCAGAGAGACACTCTCTTCGGCGGTAGAGGCAACGACACGCTACGAGGTGTGGCCAGCAGCAGCTACCTCTCCGGCGATCTTGACAACGACACCTTGGTCATTACCAACAGTAGCCAGCCGAACCAGTTTGCTCAGGGCAGCTTCGTCACGATCGGCATTGAGAGAACCACCTTGCTCGGCGGTGGCGGCAACGATTCTCTCGTTGGCGGTCTTGGCGAGTTTGGCGCCGGCAGAAACTTCTTTGACGGCGGCGACGGCAACGACACGATCAGGGTTTTTGCCACGCAGGATACCGCTTTGGGAGGTGCAGGCGACGACTTCATCTCGTCAGGGACGACGGTGAATGTAACTTTGAGCGGAGGCGCCCAGAGTTCATTTGGAGGGTTCGCGGGTCGCAACTTGCTCGACGGTGGAGTGGGCAACGACACGATCGTTGCAGCTTTTGCGAGCGATACAATGATCGGCGGCGATAACAACGACAGCCTGAGCGGTACATTTACTAACGCAGCCGGTGGAGATGGCGAGGATACTATCGATGCTACCCGTGCCATTTTTACTGGTACTGGTACTGCTTTGGTTACTCTCGACGGCGGGCTGGGCAACGATCTGTTAACTGGCTATACAAATCCTACTGGCAGCACCTTCACCGTTACCAACCTGATGAACGGTGGCGTCGGGAATGACAGAATCATCTTTGGCACCCAGCGCGATAGCCTGATTGGCGCGTCTGACGGTAACGACACCATCTCTTTCGCTAGCACCGTAGACTTTATTACTGCTGCTGCCCGCACAGTGGTCAGCTTCATTACCGATACCTTGGGCTCCAACTTCATCACTGGTGGCAACGCTACTGATGTCATCACTACCGGTGCGGGCGATGACATCTTGTTCGGCGACTTATCCAACACAACATTCGGGGACGATACCTTGGATGCCGGTGCCGGAAACGACACCCTGTTGGGCGGCTTTGGGAATGACTATTTGATCGGGGGTGACGGCAACGACTCTCTCGGCGGCGGGCCCGGTGCTGACACGCTGATTGGTGGCTTCGGTAATGACAGCTTCTACTACCAGAACTCCGGCGAGGGCGTCGCGGCGCTCGGGAGTACCAACGTAGACCAAATCGGGGGTTTTGATGTCGGGCAAGACAAGATAGTCTTGAATGCCAGTACCTTCGGCTTAAGTGGATTATTTAATCTGCCAAGCCGACCGGTTTCCCAGCAGTTCTTAAACCTTGACAGAGGGACTTACAACAGTCAAGGGAATCCCGGGGCTGCTGCCGGGCCACTGCTTGTTTATGAAGCTCGACTGGACGCAGCCGAAACCGATAACACCGGTCGCTTGTTGTTCGATCCTGACGGTTCTGGACCCCAAGCAGCCGTTACACTGGCAAACTTCAGCGGCAGACCAGGCTTGACGGCGACAGATATTGTGCTGATTTAATTTAGGTGGCAGCGGGTGGGAATGGGTTTGAAAAAAGCCATTCCCCGCGCCAACTCTAAAAACTAATTGTGCGATGTTTGGAGCTAGGGATCTGAATCCCTAGCTTTTTTATTGGCATTGGGAATTGGGGATTGGGCATTGGGGATTGGGCATTGGGAATCGGGCATTGGGCATTGGAAGGAAGGGGCAGTTAGCCGATGAATTTTGCCACCCACCATTAATCTTGATAAACCAGCCCCCAATTCAAAGACGATATAATTGACAGATGAGTAAAAGTCGATTATCGTAGCCGACTAATATTCTTTTTTGTCGTTCAAAAAAAGTTATCAATAGTGAAACTGGCCAACGGTCATCTAGCAGATTTAGGCAATAAAATAGAAGAATATTCTCTAAATCTGAATCATCAAGAAGGAAAAAATAAAGCTATTTTGTTTGCCAGTAAGTTAGGCATTATCCTAGAAAATGCTGAAATGCTCAAACAGGCTTTAAAAGAAGCTGCTATCAACGAAGATGTTGTTATTCAAAAAAACAATGAATACGGAACACATTACAACATGAAATTCTTGCTGAAAACCGAAGTAGGTGAATCTCTGATTCTAGCAGCTTGGATCGTCCGCTCAGGTGAAACTTTCCCCAGATTAACAAGTTGTTATCCCGTCAAAAAGTGAGGTAAAAACAATGAAAACAATTAAAGACCTAGATATTGTTGCTTTAACTGAAGATTTAGAAGCAACCCATTTTGAAACCAAACAAATCATTAAATTATATAAAGGACAAGTAGGAACAGTTGTGATGGAATTTGATGGCAGTGCTTTTGAGGTAGAATTTTCTCATCAAGATGGCACAACTTATGCAATGGAGACAATTCCCGCCACAAAATTAATGCTTTTACACTATGACTTAGTAGCATCTGTAGGGGCAGTTAGCCGATGAATTTGGTCACCAATAATCTTTATAATCCAATACGGTTCACTTAACACTTTTTCTGCGCCGGAGATCCCCCTAAATCCCCCTTAAGAAGGGGGACTTGAAGAGCTTTCTTGTCCCCCCCTTTTTAAGGGGGGTTAGGCAGGGTGGTTTTATTGTGGGGAGAAGAAATCTGAAACGACAGAAAGCACCACTCAAAGCTCGCGTCTGGGACGCAACTGTTATATTAATAAAGGTACGTAGTTGGGCTTTAGCCCTCTTTCTATATACGTCTCAAGAGGGCTAAAGCCCAACTACGTACCTATTTCTAGGATGACAATTAATCCACCCTGCTTTGCAAGGGGGGGCTAGGGGGGGTCGAAGAGTGTTGCACTATTTTATAAAAATGGTATAAACTGTTTAGTTTGCCTCTAGTGTCAGCTACGCTATATCTGCCCCAAGACATCACTAAAATAAGTTACCTGTAATGAAACTCTGGAGATAAGCTTTTTTATCAGCAATGCTCATCTTAGTTTCCAGATAGTGATGCCATAAAGCATATTCATAATTCATAATTTTAATTTCCCACGTACAAGCCACCCCCGTTTTTTCCAGTGGTTTTGGCGATAATTCAGGAAAACTCCCTTCAACTGTATACGTTTGTGTAAACAAAACATTGCCGCGTCCCCAGATATTAATGCTCAAGAATCCTTGGGACAAAATAGCAAAACCAACACCTTGTTTCGCATCCACACGCCCTTGATTAATTTCGTCAAGGATAAAAGAGTGTAAATTCTCTTGCAAATTTTGTGGCAATGGCTCGGTTTCCCGTAGCATAGAATAGAGTTTCAACACCAAATACTCATGGACTAAAAAGCCGACTGGTTTGGCAGAACGACGAATATACTGATAAGTTTTCTGATACTGATCGCTCAGTCTATCCACATTAGCGTGGCTTTGCAGGTAATTATTGGTTATGGCAGGTGGCAAATCCAAGATGATAGTTTCCATCCGTTGTATCCTCTGTTAATATGCGACAACACGAAAGCTAAGTCCGCCTCCCCTGACATGGGGTTTGTTCCAATCGCGGTAAGCACAGCGAATCAAATCCGGCGTGTATTTCCATCCACCGCTTCGCACAACGCGCAAAATATCTCTATTATCCATATCTTCCCGCCCATCGTCAGCTTGATAAGGATAGGTGAATTCAGGATTATGGGTATCTGTTCCCCAAATCGTACTTGTCCATTCCCAGGTATTACCCGCCATATCAAATAAGCCGTAATAACTTTTGCCTTGTGGATAGGCGTCTACCGCTGTTGTCTTACCCACCTGTTTGCCATAATTAGCCAATTGGGAGGTGGGCGCGTTATTTCCCCAAGGATACAGGCGTTTATCTATCCCGCGACCCGCTTTTTCCCATTCGGCTTCCGTGGGTAAACGGACACCCGCCCAAGAGCAAAAAGCGACAGCATCATGCCACGTCACCCACAGAATTGGATGGTTTTCTTGACCTTTTGGCAAGCCATGTCCCCACAGTTTATGCCGATCCGCCCAGGCATAATTGGTGTGTGCTAAAAATTGTGCCCATTGTCCATTGGTGACGGGAAAACGGCTGATTTGATAGCTGGGCAAATAGAGTTCGTGTTGTGGTAGTTCAACTTGCTTAGCCCAGTCACTATCGGCGGCGACATTATCTACCCTCAGATCCGTCCCCATCCAAAATAAACCTGCGGGGATAGTAATCCAGTCAAAGCTGTTTAATAACATTGCTCACCTAAAGCCTTTCACAGGGAAATTGGTAGAGATTGATACTGTCTGTCATCAAGTTCGAGCTGAGCGAAAGGTTGAAGCAAATCAAAATTTTGAGTTTTATTAAACTGTTTTAGGGCGTTACGGATTTCTGGTTGATAATCCTTATGGACAGTATAATCACCATAACCATCAGTATTGTTTTCAGACCACAGTCCTGTATAAATCGGTACGTTCAAATCACGGGTTTCAGCAATCACTTGAACAACACTTTGGATGCGAACAGGTTTATATTGATGAAGTGAAAAAGCCTTTGCTAAAGGTGTGCCTTTGGCTACATATACCGGATTAAGATAGATTATCAAATCAGTACCAAATTTTTGACAGACTTCTGCAAGATATTCAATTGTTAGAATGGCCTCCTTGATACCTTCTCCTTCAGTCATTGTTGGGCCTGGTTTTAACAAGACGTAGCTTGTGAGTCTAACCCCTATTTCACCCAGCAGCTTAATTTTGGCTTCAAAATTTTTCCGACGAATGCTTTTATTTAAAATGACTTCGCGCAAATGATCGTCCTGTGTTTCAAAGCCAATCGTCACATCAACAATATCAGCATGGGTTAAATGGAAAATTTCCTCCATCGTTGCTGGTAAAATATATTCTGGGCGGGTTTCCAGGGATAAGACTTTCAAAGAAGACATTGCTTGTGCTTGTTCAAGTAAGTAAACCATTGCTTCCTTGGGAAAACGTTCCCGATCTAGAATAGATCCTTCGTTACCTACTGAAAGTTGTTGGAAACTACTCAATTCATTTGCATATTGCTCAAAACTCCAATCAATTTGTTGTTTAATTTGATTGACTGGTAGCGGAGCGGGATGGGATTTTGTTGGCAAACTACAATAAGAGCATTGGAACGGACATTTTTGGGCGTAAAACGCAATTACCAAATCTTTTAGACCAATAAATGTCCGCTTGCCTATATAAATTGGGCGTAAAAGCTGTTCCTTACTTTGCATATTGTGTTAGCTCTTTTTCACTACTCTAATCGTGATACAATTTGCACCCTCTGCTTCCCCTTTCCAATTTGCTTGCCCATAAGTATCAATGTTAAAGTAAAACGGCATTACTTTTGACCCATGAGCAAAAAACAGATTCCTTTTGAAATCCATGAACCGCCTACTGTTATTAATCAAGAGCTTGCTACTTGCTTTTTTGAGAGAGACTACCAAAAACAATAGCATTTTTAGAAAAAAATATTTATGTAGTTTTTTATCTTTATGTTAAGTTAACCACAGTATATTAACAATAAAAAAAATTATATTTTTATGATATTTGTTAGGTTTTTTATATCGGTTATTGGGTAGATGAAATACACAATCAAACTTAAAAAGCTTGACTGCACAGGGTTGCGGCGTACTTTAATTTTGCTGTGACCGCTATATATCTGTCTCCTAGTCAGGGCGAACGCATCTAAATTTTATGTTAACATAATCTGGTATATTGGAGAATAGTTCTTGAGTATCCAAAAAACAT
>NZ_JAUBWA010000197.1:0-8074 GCF_036702825.1 Microcoleus sp. A003_D6
CCCCTGGGTTTCGGCTGTAAATTTCCCTCTGTTTTTTGTTGCTTGACCAGTTTTTGAACTAAGCTTTTACTGACGGAGAATATCGCTGCTGTTTTTCCGATCGACAGCTTCCGATCTTGATGGGATGCTACTATTTGTGTTCGCAAATCTACTGAATATGCTTTCATTGGCGTATTTCTTTAATCTATTCTTATTGTACCTCATAACACCCGGAAGTGCTGTAAATGGCGATCGAGCCGATCGAACTTGTTACCTGACAATAAAATCTCACTTCCTGTTAATCTCTCGTGTCGGGGAGAGTTTCAACTACATACTCCGGTACATATTCGGACTGATTCTCGGACTGATTCTCGGACTGATTCTCGGACTGATTCTCCGGCAAATTCTCCGGCAAATTCTCCGGTGGATATTCGTGCCTGACTCGCCGGATCGGGAGATTTGCAATCAGTGCTGTAGCGCGCTGGTCGCTAGCGAGCGAGAACTCAGACCCCGTGGTGTCGATTTCCACGTAGCGAGATACCACCTCTAGAATTTCTCGGCGCATCGACTCAACCATTTCGGGGCTGAGTTCTGAGCGATCGTGGGCTAGAACCAGTTTGAGGCGCCGTTTTACCTCGTCGCGGCTGTTATCAGGGGTGCGCGGGAAAAGTCGTTCGAGAAGTGTATATAGCATGGGTCTGGCAGGTTTGTCAATGGTTAGGCATAGAAAACTTAACTTTGGGAAAATCTAGGCTATGGTGTTGGATGGAGTCGCTACTTGTTAAAGCCGATCGCCAATATTGGCGACAAATTACATAATTTTAGTGTTTAAGAACTTGCGGAGTCGAGTAAACAAGTTTTCCCGACGGGGATTGATATCTAGAAATTCAACTTTTTCGCCTTCTAAGCGGCGGGCAATATTGTCGAAGGCAGTTCCAGCTAAAGATGCCGTTTCCGACAATACTAATGGTTCGCCTCGGTTGGTGGAAACGATGACGCGCTCGTCGTCGGGAACGACGCCTAACAGCGGAATCGCGAGGATTTCCCGCACGTCTTGCACCGACATCATATCATTGGCCAGCACCATTGCGGGCCTGATCCGGTTGACTATCAGGTTGATTTTCTTGACGTTGTTGGCTTCCAGCAGGCCGATGACTCGATCGGCATCGCGGACAGCAGCGATTTCGGGAGTGGTGACAATGATGCCTTCTTGAGCCGGGGCGATCGCATTTTGAAAACCTTGTTCAATTCCAGCCGGAGAGTCAATCAAAATATAGTCGTGTTTTGCTGCCAACATCCCCACAAGCTGCTTCATTTGCTCGGCGCTGATGGCATCTTTCATCCGAGTTTGAGCCGCCGGCAACAGCACCAAACGCGGCTGCCGCTTATCTTTCACCAAAGCTTGCTCTAACCGGCACTCTCCTGCGAGAACTTCTAATGCCGTGTAAACAATGCGGTTTTCTAAGCCCAGCAGCAAGTCTAAATTTCTGAGGCCGAAATCGGCATCAATTACGGCAACGTTGCGTCCCCGCTTAGCTAAAGCCATGCCGAGATTGGCTGTGGAGGTGGTTTTTCCTACCCCGCCTTTCCCTGATGTAACAACAATAATGCGAGCCATAAGCGATTTTAGATTTATTGGTCAGTTGTCATTAGTCAGTTGTCAGTAGTCAGTAGTCAGTAGTCATTAGTTATTGGTCATTGGTCATCGGTCATTGGTCATCAGTCATTGGTCATTAGTCATTGGTCATTGGTCATTGGTCATTAGTTATTAGTCATTAGTTATTGGTCATTGGTTATTAGTCATTAGTTATTGGTCATTAGTTATTGGTCATTGGTCATCGAGCGTTGCCAACTGGCAATTAATCTTATTCTTTGTCGTTAGTTAGCATTTCTTGTTTGGTAATTGGGCAACAATTTGTTACTCATTGAATCAACTCAACACTCAAAACTAATAACTCTCCTTGTTCTACCAATTATCTATGAATTTGCACGGAAATTTTAAATCGTCCTTTAGTGACTGATTTAGCCAAGGGTAAAATTATCAAGCGCCGACTTAAAAAGAAATAGTATTGCCAATGACTGATGACCAACGACTAATGACCAACGACTAATGACCAATAACTAATGACTAATGACCAATGACCAATGACCAATGACCAATGACCAATGACCAATGACCAATGACCAATGACCAATGACCAATGACTGATGACCGATGACCAATGACCAATGACCAATTACTCATTACCCCCGATTAACTGCGATTTGTCAAAATCAGAGGCTCTGCCGATCCTAATCCCTTGGGGCGTCACATAGGCGACTTCCGGGAAAAACTGAGGGGGTGAGGTTTCTGGGCCTCTGGCAACATACTTAGCAATCCTAATCACCATCGGTTCCATCTGCAAGGTCATAATCACGCTTTTAGTATTGCCGCCAGCACCGGCGTGCACTACGCCCCGCAAACGGCCCCAAACTAGGATATCGCCTCCGGCGATGACTGAGCCGCCTGGATTTACGTCTCCCAAAAGTACGACGGTGCCTGGATGGCGAATTTCTACGCCCGATCGCACTGTCATCTGCAAATATAAAGGTTCCGCCAGCGATTGCGGTTTTTCGGCTGAGGCTTTATTCAGGGAAGAAACCGGAGGCTGCTGTTCTACACAATAGCCTGCCGTAGCTGCGGCAACGGCGGTTTGGCGGCGGTTGGTGTGGACTCGTTTGAGTTGCAGTTCCACTTCGGATAGTGCATCGGCGATGGATTGCAGTTGGCGGATATCTAAAAGTCGATCGTTCCCCATCAATTGTACTTCTGCGTTTGGCTGCCAAAAGCGTTCTCCTGCATTCAGCCTGACTTTTAGCTGCTGCCAAAGTTCAGTCCAAGTCGAGGCGGAAGCTGTTGCGGGTTCGCTGTTGGTTTCTGGGGGGAGTAGCAACAGTAGCTGTCCATCTTCTGTTTTAAGACGGACTTGCATATCGAGGCTGACTTCTGGTGTCGCTTGAGTGGTAGGGGCGGAAGTAGCTCCAGCGGTGGCATCGGGTGTCATGGACAGGTCTGAGTTCGGGTAGGGACAGGTTAACATCAATATTAGCTCGATCGGGCATTGGGCATTGGGCATTGGGCATTGGGCATTGGTATAGCAACCGCCAAGACAGTTAGGAAGTTGTTAATGAGTAAAACCATTGATTTTATTGCTTCTTCCTTCTTCCTTCTTCCTTCTTCCTTCTACAAATATGCAGCAAATAGAACGTTATCGCGGCAGTCTTCTCGGTTTAGCAGTTGGCGATGCTCTCGGAACAACTTTAGAGTTCTGTCGCCCCGGAACTTTTGCGCCTATTAACGATATGGTTGGCGGCGGCCCGTTTCGACTGCAACCGGGCGAGTGGACGGACGATACTTCGATGGCACTTTGTTTGGCTGAAAGTTTGATTGAGAAACAAGGTTTCGATCCAGTCCATCAGTTAGAAACATATCTGCGGTGGAGTACAGACGGACATTTGAGCAGCAATGGTGAATGTTTTGATATTGGCAATACAGTTCAACAAGCTCTTTGGAAGTTTGAAGATACAAGAAAACCTTACTGCGGTTTTACCGATGCTCAGACTGCTGGCAATGGTTCGATTATGCGCTTGGCTCCCGTGCCTTTGTTTTATGCTACAAATCCTTTGGAAGTAATAGAAAAATCGGCAGAAAGTTCGAGAACTACTCACGGTGCTGCTACCTGTGTGGATGCTTGCCGCTATTTTGGTGCTTTAATTGCGGGGGCTGTGAATGGAGTTGCTAAAGATGTGTTGCTTTCGGAAAGATATTGTCCGATTTCTGGATATTGGGCAGCAAATCCGCTGGTGGCCGAAATTGATGAGATTGCGGCGGGTTCTTTTAAATTGCGACAACCTCCTGAAATTAAAGGTACGGGTTATGTTGTCAAGTCTTTGGAGGCGGCACTTTGGGCGTTTTACAACAGTTCTTCTTTTGCGGAAGGTTGTTTGTTGGCTGTGAATTTGGGCGATGATGCGGATACAACTGGTGCGGTTTACGGACAGTTGGCAGGGGCTTTTTACGGAGAATCTGGTATACCGCAAAAATGGATCTCGCAATTAGCCGATCGCTCTTTAATTGCATCTTTTGGCGATCGGCTCTTGACTTTATCTCGATCGATCTGAATATTTACCACAGTTTTCCACTGCATGACAACAGAGTAATCGGTCATCGGTAATTGTCAACCGCTAAAGTGCGACTAATGACTCCTGACTCATAACTGCAAAACTTCTTGACTTTTGCAGCAAGTTGTGCTTAGCGGATTTACTCCGCATATCTCTAAAAAAAAAGATTTATTTACAAATCTTAATTATTGATTAAATTTAGTATTATAATCTTGGTAACTTCCAACTAAGTATTTATTCTCACTATCATGGTAGCGGATCAATTTCCTTGGCTGACCGCAATTGTCATCCTACCCCTCCTAGCTTCCCTCGCCATCCCTTTTCTGCCGGATACAGACGGCAAAACCATTCGCTGGTATGCACTAGGCGTAGGTATTGCAGATTTTGTATTAATGTGCTGGGTGTTTTGGACTCATTACGATCCGAGCATCTCTACTTTCCAAATCGTAGAGCAATATCCCTGGATACCTTCTTTAGGTCTCAACTGGTCTGTTTCCGTTGACGGACTGTCAGTTCCGCTGGTACTGTTGGCGGGATTGGTGACGACTCTATCTATTTTTGCTGCATGGGAGGTCGATCGCAAGCCGCGACTCTTTTACTTCCTAATGCTGGTAATGTACTCCGCACAGATAGGAGTCTTCGTCGCCCAAGACATCATGCTGCTGTTCATTGTCTGGGAACTAGAACTAATTCCGGTGTACCTGCTAATCTCGATTTGGGGCGGACAAAACCGCCGCTACGCAGCTACCAAATTCTTGATTTACACCGCAGGCGCTTCCATCTTTATTTTGATAGCTGCCTTAGCAATGGCATTCTACGGCGGAGGAACCCCCACCTTCGACATGGTAGAACTAGGCTTGAAGGACTACCCACTGGGTTTAGAATTACTGCTTTATGCGGGATTGCTGATTGCTTTCGGCGTGAAACTGGCGATTTTCCCCTTCCACACTTGGCTGCCTGATGCCCACGGTGAAGCATCTTCTCCCGTGTCGATGATTCTGGCCGGCGTACTGCTGAAAATGGGCGGATACGGACTGATTCGTCTCAACTTAGAACTTCTCCCCAAAGCACACGTTTATTTTGCACCGATTATGGCGGTGCTCGGCGTGGTCAATATTATCTACGGCGCGCTGAATTCCTTCGGGCAAACGAACATGAAGCGCCGCTTAGCGAATTCGTCGATTTCTCACATGGGATTTGTGCTGCTTGGTATTGCTTCCTTCACGGATTTGGGAATCAACGGGGCGCTGTTGCAAATGATTTCCCACGGTTTAATCGCCTCAGTATTGTTTTTCCTGGCTGGCGTTACTTACGATCGCACCCATACCATGATCATGGACGAGATGGGCGAGATTGGCAAAGTCATGCCCAAAGTTTTTGCCTTGTTTACCGCAGGCGCTTTGGCTTCCTTAGCACTTCCTGGTATGAGTGGTTTTGCTAGCGAACTCTCAGTGTTTGTCGGTGTGGCAACTAGCGATATCTACAGCGATTCTTTCCGCGCCGCGATCGTGTTCTTGGCGGCGGTAGGAGTGATTTTGACGCCGATTTATTTGCTCTCGATGCTGCGACAGTTATTTTACAATTGTGGGACACTAGCGGCTTGCGACCTTGAGGATCTAAATTTGCAGAATCAGAGAAACAATCTGGATGAAGCGGTTTGTTTCGGTAATAGTTGCGTTTTGCCTGGTGATGCACAGTTTATTGATGCTAAACCTCGGGAAGTGGCGATCGCATTTTGCTTTTTGATACCGATTGTTGGCATTGGTTTTTATCCCAAGATGGCGATGCAGGTTTACGATGCCAAGACTGTGGCGGTGAACGCAGAAGTCCGCCAATCTTACATCCAAATCGCTCAAGAAAATCCTCGGATTTATGCGGAGGGATTTTTGGTTCCCAAAATTGCACAAGCTCAAAAAGCGCCTGCGTTGGGCAAAATTACCGGATCTGAATCTGCATCGGTTTTGGGTATTGTCAAATAGAAGACCGGGCGGTTAAAACCGCGTCTATACAGACAAAACCCGCCGACGCGGGTTGAAGAAAAAGCGGTTAAAATTACATTATTTTCTTCAGTCCGCGTCGGCGGACTTCGTTTTTGTAGGCGCGGTTTCAACCGCCGTCTGCATCTGCAATAATCTGCGCTAGATTTTCCCTAGCATATCCCACATCCCGAATCGATTTATCCTCCAGATCCGAAGCAAGTTTGGTGAGGATATTTAGCGGTTCTTCAAAGCCTGTAGTTTTCGCAAACAAAACTTGCAGCCGATTTTTCACTAATTCTAAAATAGAGCGACTTCGCTCGCCTTTACCCCCTTTTTCTTTAGCAATACTGATGCTCAAGCTGTGAGTTTTCAACAGCCGCATTCTTTCTATTCCTTGCGTCTTAACCGTCTCCAAAACCTCCGCTCGAATCCGATCGACTAATCTGTCGCTCACATATTGCACGATCAAAGGCTGAAGCATAAAAACAGTTTCTGTATCCTCACTGATTTTTTCAATCAGCGAGCGGCGACCCAGAGAATCGAGATTTTTCAGCAAATCCGAAATCGACGAATTGACCAAGATATGCTCTCGCAAAGTCGCCAGGGAAATCGGACTTTGAGCAATAGCCATCCAGTAGGCAATCTCTTGTTCAGAACTCGACATCCGATCGAACTGTTGGGCCAGCAAATTGCTGATATGTTCTTCAATAAATAACGCCGTTGCTTCCAAAAACTTTAAAACATTCCCCTCGAAAAACTCGTGAATCGTTGTCGCTACAATTTTTAACGCTAACAGATTGCCTCCGTACCGGGATAACAAGATTTTCCACTCTCGATCTGAAGCAGACAAACCTTTTTCTTGGAAAATTGCCCGGGCAATTTCCTCGGA
Source organism: Microcoleus sp. A003_D6 (assembly GCF_036702825.1). Lineage (NCBI taxonomy): Bacteria > Bacillati > Cyanobacteriota > Cyanophyceae > Oscillatoriales > Microcoleaceae > Microcoleus > Microcoleus sp. A003_D6. The sequence goes on from NZ_JAUBWA010000197.1 coordinate 7,009, forward strand.
AATCACAGGTTTTAAAGACCGCACTTTTTCTCCGGCCAGCAAAGCCAGTTCCGTAGGTTCTTCCGAACTAACTAGCACTGCACAGCTATTGTGATTGACTTCACAGAGCCGTACAATTAAATCTCGATATCCTTCGCAGCCTTCGCGGTAGTGTCCCGCTAATTCTTCTGGTCTGAGAACCGCTTCAAAATCGTCTAAAATTAGCAGACAGCGGTGCTTGCGCAGATACTCGACCAACCGCGAAATTTGGCTGTTGAGGTCGATGGGTACATCGGGTTTTTGTTGGTTAGAAAAAAGTTGAATTAAGCTTCCTACGAAGTCGGATGGTGCTGGTGTCGATCGCAGCGATCGCCAAATCACAAAATCAAACTCATTCTGTACCTGTTTTGCCAACTGCACCGACAGAATTGTTTTGCCGCTGCCGGCCAAACCCAGCAGTGCTACCAGGCGACAATTATCTGATACAATCCACTGCTTTAAAGTAGTTAATTCTTCAGTCCGTCCGTAAAACACCGAAACATCCGGTGCTTGGCCCCAATCTTCCTGTCGGCGCGAGATCGCCAGGTTTAATAGAGATCCTTTACCTCGACTAAAATCGATCGTTCCCTGATCGGTGTGGTATGAAAACAGCAACTGATGCCTCAATTCCGACAGCTTTCCAGGGCCGTTCCCCCCGATGTGAAACTTTTTGTAAACTTCGCCGAGTCTTTTGCGAACGGCGATGTCGCTAATGCCAAGCTTGGTTGCGATGGTAGCCGTAGATTGACCGTCGAGAGCCATAAACACAGTTTCTAACTCGGCATCTGTGACACCGCGCTGTTTGGCGATCGTTTGCACAAAGTTTTGAGGAATCGGAGTAGTCAAGGTAAAAATCTCGCCTGTACTAAAAATCTATCTTCTATTATATTGTGTGAGTTCTCGCGGGCGAGAAATTCAATCGAATTTGCAAACGTTCAGCTTGCTTTTTGCTGTTTGGGCAGTTTTAGATATTTATAGGAAATACCCTGAAAACCCCGTGACTTCAGTCCGGGGATGAAAGGGAGTTGCAGGATTTATCCTGCCTACT
>NZ_JAUBWA010000198.1:0-8073 GCF_036702825.1 Microcoleus sp. A003_D6
TTCCTTCTTCCTTCTTCCTTCTTCCTTCTTCCTTCTTCCTTCTTCCTTCTTCCTTCTTCCTTCTTCCTTCTTCCTTCGTTAAAAAATATCCGCCGGGTCAGCCGCCTGCAACTTCCTAACTGCGATCGCCCCCGACACAGAACACATGACAACTGTCATTGCAAAAACAGTTCCAGCTTTCATCAAAGTCATGTACATCGGCAAACTCGTAGCACTTCTGGCTAAATTGTACAGCAGCATAGAAACCCCAAACCCAGGCAAATAGCCAAGAATTGCCAGAATCAAAGCCTCTTGAAACACGACGCCCAAAAAATAAATATCCTTGTATCCCATTGCCTTCAGCGTAGCGTATTCTGGCAAGTGATCGGTAACATCAGTATAAAGAATTTGATAAACAATCACTATCCCGACGATAAATCCCATTGCCGCGCCGAGAGTGAAAACAAATCCGATTGAGGTGCTTTCTTCCCAATATTTTTTTTCAAAAGCAACAAATTCTTCCTTGGAAGCAATTGTCACGTCTTTTGGCAAAGTTGCTCTCATTTTTTCAATAACTGCCTTGACATCCGTTCCAGGCTGCAAGTGAACAATTCCTATATCAATTAAACCTTTAGTTCTTCTAGTGTGAAAAATCCGCAGAAAGTTCAAATCGCTAGTAATAATATTCCCATCAGCACCGAAAGATGCTCCTAAAGTAAATAACCCTTCTACACTAACGCGGCGGTTATCTATTTCAGTTTCCACAGGCTTTCCCTCCTGGAAATATTCCGCTACTGGCCCAAACTCCGGGCGAGAAGCTTGGTCGAATAAAATTACATCCGAAATTTGGATTTTGTCCAAATTATTCTGGACTTCCGGCATATCAAAAATGGGATTAGCGGGATCGAAACCGATTACCATCAATTGGCGGGTATTTCGCTGGTTGGGATCGGGATTTTTCCACAAGCCAAAGCCTAAATATACCGGGCTAATTCCTGTAACGCCATTAAAACTCAAAGCTTGATACAAGCGACGCTGGGGAAAACTTTTCATGGCTATTAAAGCCGTAGATTGGGTGCTGGTGATAAAAATATCCCCTTTTAACTTTGCATGAAAGCTGATGGAACTTTCAAATAGCGCGTCTCTAAACCCGAACTGCATAAACATCAGCAAGTCGGCAAATCCAATGCCGGCTAGCGCGATTACTAAGCGCATTTTTTCGCGGGTTAACTGTGCCCAAGCTAGCGGTATTTTTGCCATATCTAATTAAGGAAGAAGGAAGAAGGAAGAAGGAAGAAGGAAGAAGGAAGAAGAAAGAAAGAAGGAAGGAGCAAGAAACAAACAAGTAAAAACAAGGGGTTTTGATTGAAAACTACTATTATTTATATAGCTATTTTAACTTCAACTTGTAAGTTTGTTAGGGTTGCAACTTTTTTACTCGATTCGGGGTCTAGGCGAATTCTTACTTCGATAACTCTCGCGTCGGTGTCGGCGGCGGGGTCAGTATTGAGGACATCTTTTTTGCCGATTTGTTTGCCGATGCGAGCGACTGTTCCTTGCAAAGTGCCTGCAAATACGGGGCTGCTGACGGTAGCGCGCTGGCCGTTTCGCACTTTTTCGATGTCGGTTTCGTAAACTTCTGCTACGGCGTACATTTGATCTGTGCCGCCTAGTTCTACGATGCCGTCTTGAGTGTTGATGCGTTCTCCTTGTCGGGTGTGAACTTTGAGGATGTAGCCGGATACGGGTGCTTTGACGTAGCTTAAGTTTAAGTCTACTTGAGCTTTTTGTTTGGTGGCGATCGCACTTTCGACGGCTGCTTGGGCGGCTTGCACGTCTTCGGCACGGACTTCACCAATTTGGTCGAGATTTGCTTTGGCTTGATTGATTTCTTCTTGGCCGGTTTCTGCTTTTTGTTTTAGTATTGCTTCGGCTTGATTGATTTGTTCTCTGCCAGTTTCTATCTTTTGATTTAAGGTGGCTCTAGCTTGGTTAATTTCCTGCCTGCCTGTTTCTAACTTGCGTCGGAGATTGGCTCTAGCTTGGTTAATTTCCTGGTTGCCTGTTTCTACTGTTTGTTTGACTGTGGCTTTAGTTTCGACTATTTGCTCTTGCAGTGTTTGGACTGTTTTTTCTAAGATAGCTTGAGCTTCTTTGACTCTCTGGCGGGCCGTCTCTACTGCTAAGCGTTTGGTGTCGTAAGCGGAAGCAGAAATTGCGCCTGTTTCTGAGAGTTCTTTATTGCGTTGTTCCTCGGCTTCGGCGTTGGTTAATTCGGCTTTTAGCCGATCGACTGTAGCGTTTTGAGAGGCAATTTCGCCGCGCAATTGAGCTTCTAGCCTAGCCAACTTGGATTGCTGCACCTCTGTTTCTCTTTCCAGTTGTGCCTCAAATTTGGCAAGATTAGCTTGTTCGGCTTCGGTTTCTCTTTGCAGCGCGGCCTCGAATTTGGCGACGTTAGCTTGTTCGGCTTCGGTTTCTCTTCGCAGTTGAGCTTCTAGGCGGGCGACATTGGCTGCTTCGCCTTCGGTTTCTCTTTGCAGTTGTGCTTCAAACTTGGCAACTTCGGCTTTCCCAGCGCCGATTTGACCTGTTTTTGCGCCTGCTTGAACTTTCGCTAATTCTGCTTGTTTGACTTTGACTTCTTTGTCGGCTTGTTCGAGGATTGCTTGGAGCCGATCGCGCGTATCGAGAACTGCTATGATTTGTCCTTGACTGACTCGATCGCCCTCTTCCACCTGCAACAGTTCAATTCTTGCTCCCTCCGACGCCGAAGGGGCTGACAAGTTGATCACTTCCCCCTGCGGAGTCAACCTACCCAAAGCGGTAACGCCCTTTCGGGTGGAGGCGGGAGTTGCAGCAGCAGCAGCCGCCGCCGCCTTTAACTCTTCGGCTTTTCTAAGTTGAGATACTTGCCAAAAACCGACTGCTGTGGTAAGGAGAGTAGCGGCGATCGCTAAACCGATGACTCCTCGCCCTGGGGGTTTTAAAAATGATTTATCCTTGACCCGTGATTCCTTTCCCATGACTTATAAAGTAGGTGATTTCCTGATTAAGTTTTTTCCACCCACTGTGAAGTAGTGTAAACCAATTTCAGCTATTTAGGGAAATCAAAAAGCACCTCGGTCATGTAATGTTCGGCCCAATCTTGACCGAAAGCTTTTTCGAGTACGCGGCGGGTTTTGTCGTTTTGCTGCTGCTGGGTGCAGTAGTAAATTTGAGTGTCAAGAATTTTTGATGCTTCGGCGGCAGAGACTGGAACGGATGCGACTGCTTGTTTGCAGTGAATTTCAACGTAGGATTCAACTATGTCCAGAAATCTGCTTTCTTCTTCGATCGACTCTGGGCGCACAAACAGACAAAATTCTGAGAAAATATCCCCCCATTCGGGAATTTGGCGGGGACAAGAAAATTGGTCGATCGGCAAAATTTCCAGTTGGGTTCGGTAGGCTTCCGACAAAGTTCGATCGGGATTGAGGGGAGAAAGGTCTGCGATCGCCGCGCTAATTTGGCCTTTGCCTGCTACTATATCCGTACCGAACATCGGCAAAGCATAATTCGGTCTGGGAAACATGACGCAGTGCAGGATGTCCAGCATCGGCCCGACTTTAGCGAGTTCGAGGTGTATTTTGCGGAATTGGGGCGTTTGATAGCAGCGGTTTTCCACGATCAGTTTTTCTCCTTCCAAGCGCCCTTCTATATATCCCAACTCAGCAGGCAGGTAGTAGGGTTCTAGGTCGAGATAGCGGTGCCATACTGCTTCCATCCGATCGGCTAAATCGCGGATGAGGTAGTGCTGTTGGTCGCGCAGGGAAGGCTTGGATATTTCTAACATTCCTATTTATCGGGGGATTGCTTAATAAAACTTGATTCTACTGTTGCAGGATGCAGGAAAAAAGGTAGATACTTTTAAGGATATCAGCAGATCGACTTGCCGATCGAGCAAGTTTTACAGGAGATGAGTGTATGTTTGGTCTGGGATTGCCCGAATTGGGCATTGTTGCGGTCGTCGCTATTCTAATTTTTGGGCCCAAGAAGATTCCTGAGTTAGGAAATGCTTTGGGCAAAACTTTGCGTAGTTTTAAGGATGGCATAGGTCAATCTGATGATGAAGCTGCCCAGAAGGAGAAGGATAAAGATCGGGACGAAGAGGGCAAGCCTGGGGATTAGATAAATTGGGGATGATTCGATTTCACAAATGCGATGATTGTGGGGAGACAAGGCGACAGACCAATTTTCAATGTCAATTAGCTGTCGCCGTCTTCAGAGAATATAGCTTCTCGATCGCGGTAGCCACTTAGCAGACGTTCAACTGCAATCCCATTTTCAATCGGACGGTAGAAGATGATATAATTTCCAATAGCAAAACCGCGCAACCCAGGTGCCAGTTCTTCATAACTGCGTCCCATTCTCGGAGATTTTGCAATTAAATTGCATTGGTCTCTAAAGGTTTCAACAAAACGTCTTGCTGCTGCAAGATTATCGCGAGCAATATAATTTTTAATCTCCCTTAAATCATACTTAGCTTGAGTGCTGAGAAAATACCTACTCATTTATTGCCCGCTCTTCTAATTCTATTTCTTCAAGAAGTTCTGCAACTACTTCTTCACCGTCAAAGATTTCCCCTCTGTCTGATTGCTCAATACCAACAGCCACTTCTTGGCGGAGTTTTTCCATCCGCATTTGACGCTGCATATCTCGTTCTTCAAGGAGTCGCAATGCTTCCAAAATCACTTCGCTAACCGATAAATACCTGCCAGTTTTGACCTTTTGCCGAACAAATTTTTCTAATTCAGGTGTCAGCGATACATTCATAGCTGAGTAGAGGTTGTGATGTATTTAAGCTAATTTTAGCAGGAATGTCAAAGTTTGTCAAAGTTGGTTATGACTCACATCTAGCACCATTTTCAAGAACAGGCAAGATGCCTGTTCCACAAAAGATAAATTTTCCTGTGGAACACGCATCTTGCCCGTTCCTAAACAGATAATTGAGAATGGTGCAATATTTCAGTTATGACTCACATCTAGTAGCACCGACAATAATTACCTAAAACCCGCAATCTCGTAAAGCCGCCACCGCCCAACGGCAAATCGCTATAAAATGTTCACAAATCGGGAAATTTGCCTTCTCTAACTTCGAGGGAATAATCTTTTACAGCTTGAGTAATTGTTTCTCGCAAATTGGCGTAAGCTTTCGCAAAAGGCGGCTGTTTTTCGGAAAGTCCCAACAAATCGGAAGTAACTAAAACTTGGCCGTCGCAGTGCGGCCCGGCGCCGATACCAATGGTGGGAATAGTTAGTTTTTGGGTAATTTGAGCGGCTAAGTCTGCGGGAATATGTTCTAAGACGATCGCAAAGGCACCTGCTTCTTGAAGTGCGATCGACTCTGCTATGATGCGATCGGCAGCTTCAACAGTTTTTCCTTGTTTTTTGTAGCCGAGTTGGTGTACCGACTGCGGAGTTAAACCGACGTGTCCCATCACCGGAATTCCGGCGGATGTTAGCTGCGAAACAGTGGCGGCCATTACTGGATATCCACCCTCCAATTTTACAGCTTGAGCGCCGGTTTCTTTCAAAACTCTCCCGGCCGAGTGCATGGCTTGCTGGGGACTTTCTTGATAAGTCAAAAACGGCAAATCGACCACAATTAATGCTTGTTTAACGCCGCGACGTACAGCTTTAGCGTGGTGCAGCATTTCATCGAGGGTTAGGGGCAGCGTTGTCTCGTAGCCTAATACGGGCATGGCCAGGGAATCGCCGACGAGGATGATATCTACGCCTGCTTGGTCTATGAGTTGGGCGATCGCATAATCATAAGCTGTCAGGGCAACAATTGACCGCCCTTGTTGTTTCCACTGAATTAATTGATGAGTAGTGACTGACATTTTAGTGCAAAAATATAATATTATCTGTCTTCTACAAAAACATCCTCAAAGTCTCTATAACCACTCAACACCCTTTCAATTTGGATACCATTTTTAATAACGCGGTAAAAAATTACATATTTATCTACAGGTAAACTGCGTAGAGACGGTGCTAATTCCTCGCGACTGCGCCCCATTTCTGGAAAATCTGCTAATCAACGAAATTTTTCCTGAAAAACATTAAGAAAATGGTTGGCTGCATTGGCGCTAAACTGCAACAGATAGTTCGTGAGTTCCCTTAAATCTTGCTTGGCGGGGGCACTCAAAATGTATCGACTCATTTTTCACCCTCATCGGCTTGCTGAATCTCCTGACGCAGTTCTCTTAACACTTCTTCACCATCAAAAACCTCTCCGCGATCGGAAGCTTCAATTCCAATCATTATTTCCTTGCGGAGTTCCTCTAAACGCACTAAGCGTTCCATTTCTCGTTGTTCTAGCAATCGTAACGCAGCCCATACCACTTCAGAAGCTGATGAGTATCTACCGTTGTTGACTGTTGACTGAACAAACTGCTCTAGTTCGGGAGTTAAGGATATGTTCATTACGTTGAGTCACCTATTTGAGTCAACTACTATTTCCCATAATAACAAAAAACTATCAAATTTTGCGATCGGGATTTTAAACAATGAATCAGAGACAAGGAAGCTCTCATGTAGGTATAGCCAGCATTTAACGTTAATAATTGAGATTTTACACCCGAATATAGCTTTGCATTCCCTCGGCCGGCAAAACAATCAACCGCTGATTTTTCAAGTCCGGTTCTAAACCCAAATCTTCGAGGGGAATTAAGCCCAGTAAAGGTTCTTCTCCTGCGGGAATTTCTACACAATCATACCTGCCTTCCCGGCCAGCTACGGCAAGAGTGACATCTTTGAACAGACGAAATTTTCTGGTTCCTATTGCCGTATGTCCGTCGATTTCACCTAGCATTGGCAAACCCAACTGACTGATAATATCTGCTGGTAAGCAGAGTCGAGTTGCTCCTGTATCGACTAAGACGTTATCGATGATGATAGAGCGTATTTGCTCTGCGGGGATGAACCCTCTTTCTCCTAGAATTTCATCGATGTGATTGGTGACGGTTATTGTTGCTGTGACTCGGCCCATTTTTTTACTATTTTGTTTTGCTAGAGAATGTTTTCGTTGCTTAGGCTGCCTATTTTACATTTTAACAATATTTGTAACAGAAATCGCTGTTGTTCTTTATTGTTTAAATTGGGTTGACAAATATGGCAAATTAATAGCAAAAATGCTCTCTAATTATTGAAGTACGAAGCTTCTGCCATTCTTGTTTAGAAACATCTGCACGAGTTTTGTCACCCGATGGATCGCGGACATCCCAAATTGTATCTGCAATCCGATCCTCTTCGAGGGCTCCGCTAACGAGCGATCGCCCGTGAACACGATAATCGAAGTCCCAGAAAGCATCACCGACGCAATCTCCTTGTGTAGCAATCATTTCGCGATCGACTGTACTGCGAATAGCATTCCATTCGCGGATGTAGACAGGAGAATCGTCCGATCGCAATTTTCGATCTCCTAACTAATGAATCAGAGACAAGGAAGCTCTAATGTAGGTATAGCCAGCATTTAACGTTAACAATTTAGATTTTACACCCGAATATAGCTTTGCATTCCCTCGGCCGGCAAAACAATCAACCGCTGATTTTTTAAGTCCGGTTCTAAACCCAAATCTTCGAGGGGAATTAAGCCCAGTAAAGGTTCTTCTCCTGCGGGAATTTCTACACAATCATACCTGCCTTCCCGGCCAGCTACGGCAAGACCAACATTTTTGAACAGACGAAATTGTCTAGATCCTATTGCTGTATTTCCTTGAATTTCACCAACTAGGGTTAAACTTAACTGAGCGATAATATCTGCTGGTAAACAGAGCCGAGTTGCTCCTGTATCTACTAGCACGTTATCGATAGTGACAGATCGTATTTGCTCTGCGGGGATGAACCCTCTTTCTGCGAGCATCTTGTCTACTTCGTTGGTGACGGTTATTGTTGCGGTGACTCGGCCCATTTTTTTACTCTTTTGTTTTGCTAGAGAATGTTTTCGTTGCTTTTGACTAAATTATCTACAATCTAGGCTGCCTATTTTACATTTTAACAATATTTGTAACAGAAATCGCTGTTGTTCTTTATTGTTTAAATTGGGTTGAC
>NZ_JAUBWA010000199.1:0-7745 GCF_036702825.1 Microcoleus sp. A003_D6
TGTAACGGATGTAACGGATGTAACGGATGTAACGGATGTAACGGATGTAACGGATGTAACGGATGTAACGGATGTAACGGATTTCAGGAAGAGGGAAGAAGGAAGATTTTCCCACTCCTCCACTCTCCCCCTTTCCCCTACTTCCCTTCCACCATTTGGCGATACGCCTGGGCTGATAAAGCGTCATCGACTTCGCTGGGATTGTCAACGCGCACTTTCAGCAGCCACCCAGCGGCATAGGGGTCGTCGGCCAAATCTTCGGGAGACTCTATAATGTCATCATTTCGTTCTACGACTGTACCGGTAACTGGTGAGTTTAAGGTTTCAACCGCTTTTACTGACTCGACTGTACCGAAAGCTTCGCCTTTTTCCAGCCCTGCACCGACTTCTGGCAAATCTAGAAACACGATATCGCCGAGTTGGTCAACTGCAAAGGCACTAATGCCGATGGTGGCTATTTCGCCTTCGAGTCGAATGTATTCGTGGGTGTCTAGGTATTTCAGGTCATCGGGGTATGTTAGTGCCATGTCTTTTCTCGCAATAAAAAAGTATCAAGTAAATCTTAGTGAACTATGGGCATTTATTGATGACTAAGTGGAACAAAAAAAATATTAAACGCTTGCTTTTTGGAGAATTTTCTGTCAAACGACTTATGCGATCTATAATTTTTATTTACGCATTTCTGTGTTTTTACGGTTTCTTTTTTTCAGAACGGCTAATTTTTCAACCTCCGCCATCTAGTCAGAGTGATAATAGGGAATTTATCAAAGTTAGCTCAGCTAATGGCGTGAAAATTTCTGCTGTTCATTTTCTTAACCCGCAAGCTAAATATACCATACTTTACAGTCACGGGAATGCGGAAGACTTGGGCGGGATTTTGTGGGTACTCAGAGAGATTCGAGATAGCGGGTTTGCTGTGTTTGCCTATGATTATCAAGGTTACGGCACGAGTCAGGGAAATCCTTCTGAGTATAATACTTATCGTGATATTGATGCTGCTTATAATTATTTAACCCAAAAGTTGGGAGTACCTGCAAAGCAAATTATTCTTTACGGGCGTTCTGTGGGCGGTGGGCCGGCAATTGATTTGGCTTCGCGGCAAAAAGTCGGCGGTTTGGTGGTTGAAAGTTCCTTTGTTTCGGCTTTTCGGGTGTTGACGCGGATTCCGCTTTTACTCTTTGACAAGTTTGTGAATATTGATAAGATTGGCAAAGTTCGATCGCCCGTTTTGGTGATTCACGGTAAGGCTGATGAGGTGGTGCCGTTTTGGCACGGAGAGCAGTTGTTTGCGGCCGCTAAGCAGCCTAAATTCAATTTTTGGGTTGATGGGGCCGGTCATAATGATTTGATGGATGTGGCGGGCGATCGCTATGCTACAACTTTGCGGGATTTTGCTAAAATGCTTTCGCAATAGCAACTCCTAGGGTGCGTCAGCCCGCGATTTTTTCGATTTGCAGCGCTGATAATTTTAGCTGACGCACCCTACATTTAACTCGTAGGGTGCGTCAGCCAGGGATTTTTTCGATTTGCAGCGCTGATAATTTTAGCTGACGCACCCTACAAGCTAGGTCGGTTTGGCGATCGATAAAAGGGTTTTTTCACCACACTAGCGGGATAGTTTTTACCGCGAATTTCGACTTCTAATTGCTGACCAATTTTAGCTAATTTTGCCGGAACAACCGCGAGGGCTACTGCCCGATTCAATGTAGGCGATAATGTACCGCTAGTAACTTCTCCTACTGTTTCGCTTTCAAATATTAGGGGATAGCCGTGGCGCGCAATGTGTCGCCCCTGCATTTCTAACCCTACCAACCGCTTCGATACTCCATTGGCTTTCTGCTGTTCCAAAACCTCCCGCCCAATAAAATCGCCTTTAGTATCGAGGTGAACTACCCAACTTAATCCAGCTTCTAAAGGTGTAGTATTGTCGTCGATATCTTGACCGTAAAGTGCCATTGCTGCTTCTAAACGCAAAGTATCTCTCGCGCCCAAACCGCAGGGCACAACGCCAGCAGCTAATAGTTGTTGCCACAGTTCTTTTCCTACTTCGGCATTTACCATAATTTCAAATCCATCTTCACCCGTGTAACCAGTTCTGGCGATAAAACTCGGCTGTCCCAACAGGTTGGTTTCTAAGTGACCGAAAGCCTTAATTGGTGCGAGGTTGTCTTCCACAAAAGGCTGGAGAAAACTAACAGCTTGCGGCCCTTGAATTGCGATTAAAACTTTGTTTTTGGAGATGTCGGCAAAACTAACTTCGCTTAATTCTAAGTGGGCGGCGATCCAGGCTTTATCTCTAATGCGAGTCGCGGCGTTGACAATGATTACTGCCCGTTCTTCGCTAGTGGTGGCGTCTGGTTCTTGGCAGTAGAAAATAATGTCGTCTAAGATGCAGCCTTTGGCATTTAGCAAGACTGTATATTGAGCTTGACCCGGTTGCAATCGGCTCAAGTCTGAGGGTACTAAGGGTTGAAATTTTTCTATTAATTGTTTCCCTCTCAAACCAAATTTTCCCATGTGGGAAATGTCGAACATTCCTGCTTGCTGGCGTACTGCTTGGTGTTCGCTGCTGATGCCTGCGTACTGCACCGCCATCTCCCACCCGGAAAAGGGAACCATCCGAGCTTTGAGTTCTAATGATAGGTCGTACAGAGGCGATCGCGCGAGTTGGCTCGACCTCTGAGGATTGCTGGGTTCAGTTGACTTGGCCACAGGTAGCCCCTTGTTTTTGCGGGTAGACTGTTTTGATTTTACGGGACAATTGGTTTTCTGGGTGTGCGGCGCGATCGAATTTCAGCACGCGGTGCTACTGTTTTGCTACAAATTAAGAAAAGGCAGTGCCGTTTCCCTACTCTTTTTTATGGAGAATAGCGGGATCGAACCGCTGACCCCAGAAGAGGAAATTGTAGTGTCATTTTGGTTGTAATAGTTACTGTGCATACAATTAAAGCATTTTCAATAACTGAGATATCAATTTAATCGCTTTTTGGAAAAATTTTTGACTCAGACTTGGATTCCCGATCCTCCTAATTGAGAATGGTAAGAGCTGCGCCGCCTGCCCTAAAACAACAAAACCTTCTCATAGAGAAGGTTTTATCACAATCGGAGCGGCGGGATTTGAACCCACGACCCCTACTACCCCAAAGTAGTGCGCTACCAAGCTGCGCTACGCCCCGACAGCTTTAATAGCTTAGCATGGAATTCCCGAAAAAGTCAAAAAACTTTTAAAACTTTTGCGGCCTGCACCAAACTCGGAACCGCAGCCGCCGGCCAAAAACCCTCGCCGCGACGGCCAGCATTCAAGATCAATTGCACGCTGTAAGCTTGGGGATAGCCTTCCACCTGCACCCACAGCAAGTCGCTTTCGGCTTCAATGGCGATTTTTTCCTCGTCCATTAACTCAGAGGCCATTTGACTCATTGTGCCCGCTAATTGCCCCAACAATCGGCAAAAATCGTTCAACTCAGCCTCCGTGAGTTCGATCGCCCAACCCTCCCCAGCCACCAAACCCTTAAACTCCTGCGCCTCCGGGTTCCATCCCAAACGCCACCCAACACCCGTCTTAATTACACGTTCCACCATTGAGGGATTTTAGATTTTAGATTTTAGATTTTAGATTAGTAGGACTGACTCATACATACTAAAGAAACCGGGTTTTTTACCAGTGTTAAAGGCTCAACAGCAGTATTTCCGCAAACAACCCGGTTTCTGCCGTCCTGAGAATTAAGGTATCAACAACTTGGCATCTCCCGGCTGGGGTTCAGGTATTGTCGGTGTGTTCGATCGCCCTTGTGGTTTTTCCCCCGCCCCCGGTGTGCGCCCACGCCCGGAATTCTCCGTAAAAACATCAACCAAAGCTTGAACCAAAGCATCCCGCTGTACTCTATTTAAACTTTGAATAGCAGCACGATCGCGTTCCATCGGATTTGACCGCAAAACGTCCTTTCCGGGATACACGCTTTCCACCAAATAATCGGGAGTCGCCCCCAAATAATCAGCTAAACTCAACTTCCAATCAAAGCGGTAATTGGGCGGCCGCCCTTTGACAAATACGTGATATCGAATCAACCGCCCGACTAAAGTATTGGTAGGATCGACTTTTCCAGTTTCCTTAGAAATGTAGTTATTCTCGATCGGGAAATCCGGCAATTTTTCGTACACAAACTTCCACGCATCTTGCGCCCTCACTGGCAGCGGCGCAGATTGTTGAGCAACCAGCACCCCAGAGACAGACTCGGAACTCCGCAGCAGCGAAGGTTCCAAAGCCGACATACTCAGTTCGCCCGATTCCAATACCCAACTCAAAAGCGTGAAAATCGCCACACTCAAAGTAACGAACAGAAAACTTAAGCCCTGCTTTAATTTTTTCACGGTTTTGACAATTTCAAACATAGAAGAATTTCCTAATCTTACCCGCAAGTATTGTAGGGTGCGTCAGCCCCCAGCGTTTCCCTTGCCTCATAAGCGATCGAGCTGACGCACCCTACAGACTTAGGAAAAGCAACCCGGTTGGGACCATCCCGATTTTGTAAAAAGCGTTTTTTAGGAGTGCGAGCTTCCGGCTCAGTTGCGTATATAAAAGAAACCGGTTTTTAGCCCAAGCGCGCCAATCTAGTTTGAAAAGATTTTGAGTTTTGAGTTGACAAAAATTGCGGGCAATTCACGACTCAAAACCCAAAACTCCCGAAGTCTAGATGTCTCCGATAATTTCCGGCTGAGTCAGTTCGTCCGACATCTCAAATATCGCCCGCATTACAGGTTTCATTTGATGGTCGTCCATATTGTCAAAATCTTCATAGCGGCGGCGTTTTGCGCGATTCGCCACCTGTACCGTAATCCGATAGCGGTTGGATGCAGCACCGATCAACTCTTCCGCCCGACGGGTTAGCTGAGTTGAATCGAAGGTTGGACGCTTAACCATGAGACTACCTACTTTATGTAATGTTACATTCTAGTCTAGTATGTCAAGATTCATAAATTATTCACTGAGTATCATTGCTTATGCAGGCAGCAACAGCCTATTCCTTTGGTCACTTGCATCGGGTAAATTCTCATCCCCTCAAATTGGTTGCTTTCGGCGACAGCTTAATCTACGGTTTCGGCGACGGTGTAGGCGGTGGTTGGGTAGAAAGATTGCGGCGACAGTGGATGTTACCGGAGAGTGCAGGACACGTTTTATACAATTTGGGCGTTCGGGGCGATCGCACCTATCAAGTCGCCCAGCGGCTCGAAAACGAGTTTCGCCACCGGGGCGAACTCAGAAACCGCGTTCCGGATGCGATTATTCTTTCCGTAGGCCTCAACGATTCGGCGAGAGTGCAGTCGCCTACCGGGCGCAGCTACACAGATTTTGAACATTTTAAAACTGTTTTGGATAATTTATTAAACCTGTCCCAACAACTTTGTCCGGTGATATTTGTCGGGATGGTGCCGGTGGATGAAAGTAAAATGCCTTTTCAAGATTGTTTGTACTACAGTCATGCTGACCAATATCGGTATAAGGAAGCCACAAAGTTAGCTTGTGAGTTGCGGGGAATTCCCTATTTAGATATTTTTGATAAATGGCTCGCTCGGGGTAATATTTGGTGTAGTTCGTGTCTAACTTCGGATGGGCTTCATCCCAATGCAGCGGGCTATCAATCTTTATTTGAAGATGTGACAAGTTGGGAACCGCTAGCCTCTATTAGTCATTAGTCATTAGTCATTAGTCATCAGTCATTAGTCATTAGTCGTTAGTCATTAGTCGTTAGTCATTAATCATTAGTCATTATTCATTAGACCTCTTGCAAAAATCCTTTTAATCAAATTCTGGAACGGGCAAGATGCCCATTCCACAAGAAAAAAAAATTTGTGGGATGGGCATCTTGCCCGTCCTAGTTATTTTTGCAAGAGGTCTATTATTCATATCAAATCCGGTAACTACGGAATTATATCCGAGTGCGAGCGGGACGCTCGCACTGCACTCCGAAAAATATGATTCCGATGCAAAGGGAAACGATAT
This sequence comes from Microcoleus sp. A003_D6, assembly GCF_036702825.1. NCBI lineage: Bacteria > Bacillati > Cyanobacteriota > Cyanophyceae > Oscillatoriales > Microcoleaceae > Microcoleus > Microcoleus sp. A003_D6. The sequence continues at coordinate 6,002 of NZ_JAUBWA010000199.1, forward strand.
CATGTCCGGTAAAATAACCGTTATCAGTTTAAGGTAGATAAGGGAGATAAGCAACATAAGGATTTTAAGGAATTTAAGTATTTTAAAAGCCCCAAAAAAGCCTCAAAATATTTATTTTAAAAAACCGTATCTTCCCCGCACTAAAAATATAAGTATTCAACAATGATTACATAACTGAGGGAAAGAGCAAGTTCGGCAGAAATAAATCAGCCTATCAAAAGCTTGCTTCTCCTCAATAAAAAACTTGTGTAAATTGGAGAATCAAAAAATGTCTGTATTACATCGCATCAAATCCGGTACATCTGTTTTATTAACATTGGCAACCGTTGCCGGAACCGCAGCCCCGATGCTAGCTCCCGCGCCTGCTTTTGCTCAAACAGCTTTTTCGGATGTTAATAATAACTACTGGGCAAAAGACTTTATTCAAGATTTGTCAGAAAGAGGGATTATCAAAGGATTTCCCGATCGCACTTTCCGCCCGGATGCACCGGTAACGCGGGCTGAATTCGCGGCAATGATCCGTTCGGTGAAAAAGGCAAAAACCCGCGCTGCTGTTGGGTTTGCCGATGTTCCGTCTAATTTTTGGGCGAGCGGGGCGATCGCAGAAGCTTACGAAATGGGATGGATGTCTGGCTATCCCGGCAATGTTTTCAGGCCGGCACAGCAGATTCCCCGCGTTCAAGTTGTAGTCGCTTTAAATAACGGCATGGGCTATGAGCCTACGTGCGATTTTCAAGATGTTCTCAGCTACTATAATGATGCTGGTGAGATTCAAAGTTATGCTGTCAAAAGCGTTGCTGCTGCTACAGAAAAACAATTGGTTGTCAGCTATCCCAATCCTAAATCTCTCAAACCTAACAAGTCAGCAACGCGAGCTGAAGTAGCTGCTTTTATCTATCAAACATTAGTGAGTACCAATCAAGCAAGAGCAATTAATTCTCCTTACATTGCTAAGGTTGATATTGGCCAGAGTGTGGCTGTGAAAATTCCCAGCGGGGCGACTATTCCAGTCGAGTATGCAAAAGGCAAGATTTTGCTCGGCCCCAATGACAAGTCTCCGATTACGCTGACTGTAGCTTCGGATATCGCGGGCAATAATGGTAAAGTGCTGATACCCGAAGGCTCGAAAATTAGCGGCGAATTGCGATCGACTTCTGCGGGCGTTCAGTTTGTAGCACAGGAATTAAGTATAATCAACGGCAGCAGAGTGCCTCTCAATGCCACTTCGCAACTGATTACTAGGAAAGAAACTGTTACTAAAGGCGTTAATGTTGGTAATCTGGTTAAGAATACGGCGTTGGGTGCAGCAGCAGCGGCGGCGATCGCAGGTGTTACGGGCGATCGGGCGATCGCGACTGAAGAGGTGCTCGGCGGTGCGGGAATCGGGACTTTGATCGGGGTGTTTTTAGGTCGAGATAAAGTCGATTTGTATGCTGTTAATCCCGACACCGATTTAGATTTGCAGTTGGATTCAGATTTGGTAGTTACTACTGCGAACACAGGCATTTGTAGCAATCGATAGAAGGAAGTTCGGCAGCGGATTTTGTAGCGGATGTAACGGATGTAATACCAATTTAATGTGAAGTTGCACATATCTCGATCCCCCTAAATCCCCCTTAATAAGGGGAGTAGGGGTTGACTTTGAGAAGAATCTTGTCCCCCCCTTATTAAGGGGGGCGCCGGCAGGGTGGATTAATTGTCATCCTAGAAATAGGTACGTAGTTGGGCTTTAGCCCTCTTGAGA
>NZ_JAUBWA010000200.1:0-7668 GCF_036702825.1 Microcoleus sp. A003_D6
TCATAATTTCAGAAATCGCGTATTAGCTTGTTTTTCTGATTAGATAAAATTATCACCACAAGTTCAGGAGAGCCATCTCAACTATTAAATTAGTTAATCATCAATCTGGAATTATCAATCAGGCACCATCAAACCCTTCAAAATTCTCCCCTTCTCCTCCTCCCTCAACCCCTTCGACTGCACCAAAACCCCAAAACCTCCCAAACCCATCGGATCGATCAATTGATGCAAAGCCTCCCGGCGCCGCAAAAACGTTGCCACATCCAATACTTCTGCATCATTTGTAGACAGAGAAGCAATACGATCGCCCAAACCCAACGCCATCAAAAACAAAGCCTGCTGAGTAAACCCTACCACATCCAAACCGCACAATTCCCCCTGCCTTTCCAGCGCCGTAAAATTAACATGAGCCGTTAAATCCTGCCGCCCCACATTAATATAAGGGTTGCTGTGATATCGGTGACAATAATAACACTGTAGCGTCCCCTCCCTGCGCCTCGGATTGTAATAGCGGTGCGCCGGATAACCGTAATCAATAGTTAACAAATATCCCCGCTGCAACTTTTGAGCAACTGTACTCATCCAGTCCAAAGCCGCCAAATTCACCTCACTGCGATAACCATTCCCATAAACACTCGCCGACAAATCGATGCTTACAAAATCCAAATATTCGGCAATTTTAGGCGTGGAAACTTCGCCCAATACTTCAATAAATTTTATCTCTTCTCGTTCATTTTTTGAGGTTTCGGCGGCAACGTAAATCTCCCTAACTTGCCCTGATTCCAGAATGAATTGATGCACTGGCAAAGCATCCACTAACTCGTTAGAAAAGAAACAACCGACAATTGAATTATTAACTATCTCATTCCAATTGCACCACTTAACACACTTGATATCACTTAAGCTTTGGCGTTGTTCCGCTTGAAGTATGGGCGAGATTTCAACAATTATGTATGTTAAAGTTTTAAATAAGTCGGGATGTTGCCGTTGCAAATATTGCAGCACATTAGCTGCAAAAGTTCCCCGCCCCGCGCCCATTTCTACGATCGCGAAATTGAAAGGGCGATCCTCTTCGAGGGCTCCGCTAACGAGCAATTCCCACATTTCCACAAATTGCTCTGCCAAAACCTCCGCAAAATCAGCGCCCCAATGAGACGACGTGATAAAATCGCCTTGTTTGCCGATCGACTGGCGATCGCTATTATAATATCCGTGCTGCGGATGATATAATGCCAAATCCATATATTCAGCAAAAGTAATACGCTGCTGGGGACTGGCGGCAATTCTTTCGCCGATTAAAGCACAGAGCTCCGGGTTGCTGTCATTTATATCTGGTTGCTGAACTTTCATAATTAACCGTTATACTGTGGGAAGATGCTCTGCAACTGCGATCGCACCCTCACCCTCGAATGTTGAACGATCGGATTTAACCCCTATTGTTAGCTGAAATCCCAAAGCATCCAGCAACGCCACCAACAGATAAACTTCATCTCCTCCTGTTTTTGAGAGCAAATTTTTTAACTTTTCATAGTGCAACTTAGCTAGCTCTGAAAGCTGAGTTATGCCCCCGCGAGCCTCAACCATATTACTAAGTGCTAGTGGTAAAAGTTCCGCTTCTACATTTTTCTCTTCCAAAATCGCCTCGATATAAGCAGCAGCAGCTTCAGGTTTTTTCAGAAATTCAATCAAGTCATCTTGGTAACTTACACTTTTAGTCATTATCTCGACTCCTGTAATCTATCCAATATTCAATAGCTTTACGAATATCTCGATCTTGAGTGCTTTTATCTCCACCACAGAGGATGAGAACAATGGTTTGCTCTATTTGCCCAAAGTAGACGCGGTAGCCTGGGCCCCAGTCAATTCTTAATTCAAAAACACCTTCTCCTACTGAGCGACAATCTCCCAAATTGCCGAGCTTAATTCTTTCTAGCCTCCCGCGAATCTTGGCTTCAGCTTTGATATCTCGAAGAGACTTCAACCATTCAGTGAAAGGAATTTTTCCATCTGGTGTGACGTAACGCTGAATTTCTTTTGGTTGAGCTTCCATAATTTATAGTAGCCGATCGAGGCTTGAAAAAAGCAGCGATCGCACTCCTTAGCAACCAGCTAAAAAATGCGATCGCCCTTTTCCTTCTACCTATCAACCGAGCCCATAATAATGTCGATACTCCCCAAAATCGCCACCAAATCCGCAATCTTCACACCGCGCACAATGTGAGGCAAAATCTGCAAATTATTAAAATCCGCAGCCCGAATCTTCCAGCGCCAAGGAAACACACTATCATCCCCGATAATATAAATCCCCAACTCCCCCTTGCCGCTTTCAACGCGGACATAATGTTCGCCCTTGGGAATCTTAAAAGTCGGCGCAACTTTTTTGCCAATAAACTGATAGTCAAAACCATTCCATTCCGATTTTGGCCCGCTTTCTAAGCGCTTCGCTTCCAAATTTTCGTAAGGGCCGCCGGGGAGTCCTTTCAAGGCTTGATAGAGAATCTTAACTGACTCGCGCATCTCCCGAATTCGCACCAAATATCGGGCCAAACAATCGCCAGCAGCTTCGGTACAAACATCCCAGTCGAAGTCGTCATAACATTCGTAATGGTCAACTTTCCGCAAATCCCAATTTACGCCGGAACCGCGCAACATGGGGCCGGACAGTCCCCAGTTAATCGCTTCGTTGCGGGAAATCGTACCCAGGCCTTCAATCCGGCGGCGGAAGATTGGATTGTTGGTAATTAAACGTTCGTATTCGTCAATTTTGGGAACGAAATAATCGCAGAAATCTTGGCACTTATCTACCCAACCGTAGGGCAAATCTGCGGCAACTCCGCCAATGCGGAAATAGTTATTATTAACCATGCGATAACCTGTGGCTGCTTCCCACAAGTCGAGAATTGGTTCGCGATCGCGCATAGTATAGAAAAAAGGAGTTTGCGCGCCCACATCCGCCAAAAACGGCCCTACCCACATCAAGTGGTTAGCAATCCGGTTCAACTCCAGCATAATTACCCGAATATAACTAGCCCGTCTGGGAACAGCAATATTTGCCAACTTTTCCGGTGCATTCACTGTCACCGCTTCGTTAAACATCCCCGCAGCGTAGTCCCAGCGGCTCACGTAGGGCACGTACATCACGTTGGTGCGGTTTTCGGCGATTTTTTCCATCCCGCGGTGCAGATAGCCCAAAACAGGCTCGCAGTCAACTACGTCTTCCCCGTCTAGGGTGACGATTAGCCGGAGTACCCCGTGCATGGATGGGTGGTGCGGCCCCATGTTGAGCACCATCGGTTCGGTTCTAGTCTCAATTCTTGACATAATTAAATGAATTAATGATTACTAGCTATTGTTGATTTTTGTTTCGCCTTATAGATTATGAAGGATATCGAGCTCTCTGAGAAGGATACCCCTGGATTAGATGTCAGTATTGACACCTATCACGTTCCAGTTTTGGGAAGCGAATTAATTGCGGGTTTGGCTGTGCGTCCCGGCGGCCGCTATTTGGACGCGACGCTTGGGGGCGGCGGACACACGAGTTTGATTTTAGCGGCGGCGGCCGATGTTACAGTGGTGGCGATCGACCGCGACGAACAAGCCATCCGTTTTTGCCAAACCCGATTTGCCAACTCGCCCGTTGAGTTTTGGCACGGCAACTTTGCTGAATACAAGTCGCCAGATGCCGAATTTGATGGTATCATAGCAGACTTGGGCGTCAGCTCGGCTCAGTTCGATACACCGGAACGAGGATTTAGTTTTCGCCACCCAGCTCAACTAGATATGCGTATGAACCAGCAGCAATCTTTGACCGCAGAAGAGATTATCAATCACTGGGAAGAAGTTAAACTAGCAGATATTATTTACAAATACGGCGAGGAGCGACTGTCGCGGCGCATCGCGAGGCGGATTGTCGCAAGCCGTCCTTTTCAAACTACAACAGAACTGGCTAGTGCGATCGCCAGTACCTTCCCACCCAAGCAGCGCAACGGTAGAATCCATCCGGCCACCCGCACTTTCCAAGCTTTAAGGATAGCTGTCAACTCCGAACTAGCTTCTTTAGAAACTTTCCTAAACCTTGCCCCAAGGTGGTTAAAACCCGGTGGGAGAATCGGAATAATTACATTTCACAGCCTGGAAGACCGACCGGTCAAGCACCAACTCAGAGGAACACCCAGTTTGCAGGTACTGACAAAAAAGCCGATCGTGCCACAATCGGAAGAAGTAGCTAGAAATCCCCGCTCTCGTTCTGCTAAGCTCAGACTGGCAGAAAAATTAACTTGATTTGGCAGTAAGGGGAGTAAAGGACGAGTTCTAAACCAAGGCTCCGGTCAGATAAGACCGCAGCCGCATACAAGTTCCGAATATCCTTTTGATGGTATCACTCGTCATGGCACTGACCTATGAAACCCGAACCCCTCACGCAGCTTCGGCTATGCTGAATCAGCGAAGGGTAATTGACAAGCTAGTTTTAGACCTGATTAATTCGCCTAGGAGTAGGGAATAGCATGAGTCGGGGAGATGGAAGCAAGCTGAAACTAATGGTAGTCGATGACGAACCCGACAACTTGGATTTGCTGTACCGGACGTTTCGACGCGACTTTCAGGTTTACAAAGCAGATAGCGCCCTCAGCGCCCTGTCCGTTCTAGACGAACAGGGCGAGATGGCGGTGATTATATCTGACCAGCGGATGCCAGAAATGAATGGCACCGAGTTTTTGGGGAAAACAGTCGATCGCTTTCCTGATACGATTCGGATTCTGTTGACTGGATACACAGATGTTGAAGATTTGGTCGAGGCAATCAACTCAGGTCAAGTTTTCAAATACATCACCAAACCGTGGAATCCAGAAGAACTCAAATTGGTGATCAATCAAGCCTCAGAAACTTACAAATACTACAAGCAGCGCAGCGTTGCACTGCGCCGCGCTTTGCGCAGAGAATCTCTGTTCAATGACGTAATGAGCGTGATTCGCGGGTCGCTAGATTACTCTAGTATGGTACAAACTATTGTTCAAACCGTAGGTCAAACTTTTGAGGCAAATTATTGTATGCTGCGGCCGGTAGAGGCCGATCGACTATTACCGAGTACCTTCCCCTATCAAGCCCAAACCGCAGAACCTAGCAGCTTTTCTTTTGATGAAAATTTGCTGGTTCAAGCCGTAGCCAGCCGCCAAACTCAAGTCAACCCAAACAGCGGGGGGGACGGTAAATCGGTTGAGATTGCCGTGCCCCTGACTTACCAGCAAGAATTGCTGGCGGTACTGGCTTTGTGCCAGATTGGCGGCACTAACCCTTGGTCGGCAGAAGATATAGAGTTAATAGAAGGTGTAGCAGCTCAAGCTGCTCTGGCTCTGTCTCAAGCTAAGCTATACCAGCGGACTCTGGATTTAGCCAAGCAGATGCAAAACGAGTTGGAAGTGGCCCGCCAAATCCAAACAAACTTGTTGCGCCAAAGTTGGCCGGATTTTGAAACTGTCAGGGTGCAAGCTTGCTGCTATCCCGCGCGGGAAGTTGGCGGTGACTTTTTTGAAGTCTACGTCCACTCTCAAGGGGATATTTGGATAGCGGTGGGAGATGTTTCGGGTAAGGGAGTTCCGGCTGCTCTATTTATGGCTAGCGCGATTTCGGTGATGCGGCGGGAACTTTCTCAAGAAATTTCTCCAGAACCCGATCGAGTTATGCAGAACATGAATAGCAGTATGTCTGACGACCTGATCGGCAACAACCATTTTATTACAATGGTTGTAGCTCGTTACACTCCGTCAACGGGACACCTCGCCTTTGCTAATGCCGGTCACATTTACCCGATCGTTTGGTCTCACTCGGAGGTGAAAGCTCAATCCGCTAGCGGTAAAACGCAAGTCGAGCCGAATTTCCTGAAAGCTCGCGGCATTCCCTTGGGGATACTGCCTGTTTGGAGGGGCAAAGCAGGTACGATCGAATTAAAGTCAGGAGATGTATTTCTGCTGACGAGTGACGGGATTACTGAAGCTACTGTGACTACTGAAGCAGTCGCAGGGGGTGAACAAACCCGTTCTATGCTACAACAAGAAGGGCTTTGGCAACTTTTGATTGAGGAGCCTGGTTCGTTCAACTTGGACAATTTATTGGCTCACATCCGAGCTGACAATCCAGTTCAGGAAGACGACCAAACTATACTCTCTCTGGAGGTTCTCTGAATCTGTCAGCAACTCCCGGCGGATAGTCGGGGGCGAGAGCAAAAAAACTCAAGCCCTGCTTGTTGACGGCCAACAGAGTCCCGCAAAGGACTGCGTTATCGTCAACAGTAAAAAATCTAGCTCGCGATCGCGCTGCTAGTTTCCTGAATCGCTTTCCTGGGGGATTAAACACCTGTAAATAGTTAAGGTAAGGTAGAAGGCATTCGTCAGAAATAACCAACGCTTAAAAGCCAGGGATTGAAACAAAGATTTTTTATACTTCGCGGATGGCAGCCAGTATAATTATCTATTGTTAATGGGCCTTAGACCCATAACTAAAGTTTTCAAATATACTCTTAACGAATGCCTTCTACCGAATGACGAATGCCTTCTTTTTAAACAGAAAAAGCTGGTATCCCCTGACTAGCGATAAGTATTGAGGCCGAATCAATTCGGCGCGTCGTGTTTCATACCTGGTGTGAAGACACAGGGTTTTCAAACTTACGGGATTTTTTTATGAATACTGAGCTTCATGTGCCAAGCGACTTGCGGTTTTTAACAATTGTTGAAAATTGGTTGCTGAGCAGTTTAGAAGTAGAGCTAGGAGAGCACGTCGATTGGCCGCGTCAGTCGAATCGTTTGCGCTTGGTGTTAGCAGAAGCCTATTCTAACGTGATCCGCCATGCTCACAAAGATCAACCCAATTTGCCGGTGTTAATTCGCTTGAATTTAAAAAATCGGGATATTGGTTTAGAAATTTGGGATTACGGTAAAGGTTACGAAATGGATACTTACAGTCCCCCGAGGCCGGAAGCTAAACAGGAAAGCGGCTATGGCTGGCTGATTATGAGCAGACTTATGGATCGGGTGGACTACAGTTTGCAACTAGACGGTCGCAACTGTCTGAAGTTGGAAGCGAGTTTGCCAGAGAAATCTTAATTAGCCCTTAGTCGTCGATCCTTCGTCATCGGTCATTAGCGATCGGTCATTAGTCAATGGCAATGCACTTTTTGAGTCTAGTGGCTGTCTGTCGCACGGTGCGGTGACAGCCTCTTTTCGTGCTGTCTCGTCCGCGCAACGCGAGACTGTAAGATTGTAGGGTTCAGTTGACAGTTGACAGTTGACAGTTGACAGTTGACCGCACGCGGGGCGACCTCTACCTGGAAGTCCGAGGATTGGAGTAATGAATAGTCTTCTTTTAATTTCTCCCGCTTATGCTTGGGGCTTTAAACCAATTCTTTCTAGTAAAGTCCCGATCGCACAAATACCGCATAAACGGGGTTTTTATACCGTTAGTGGCACTTCACTAGAGATTTGGATAAAAAACCGGTTGCTGCCTCATTCTTGCGATAAAAAGCCACTCAACCTGTCGATCGCATGACTTGAGGCATTACGTGCGATCGACAGGTCAAACCCAAATATCCAATTTGAAAGTAAACTACCCGCCACTAAGCTAACGCTATAGTGGGGGCTTTTGGTAGCCCTTGAGCGATTGCACAAGACAACAACT
>NZ_JAUBWA010000201.1:0-7661 GCF_036702825.1 Microcoleus sp. A003_D6
GCCCGTTCCACAAGAAAAAAAATTTTGTGGGATGGGCCGGAGAGCCCGTCCTAGTTATTTTTGCAAGAGGTCTATTACCGAGGCAGAGCCAGGGAACGAGAAATAAATTTAAACACAAAATCAGAAATATCGTGAAAAAAACCGCACAATTAATTAAATCCTTAACAGCAATTATCTTAGCAATAATTTGCTTGTTGCCGCTCAATGCCTGTGCAGCAGCAAGTAAAACCGCAAATGGCGACACAATTTACCAGCAGCGAACAGTCCACAATCCCGACGGCACCGGCAAATTTTACATGGGTCGAGAAATTGCCCGAGTCATGGGATATCAAGGCGCTGGTTGGCTGGAAAGACCGTCTCGCGGCATGGAAGAAAAATCAGCTCGATTAGTGAACAATCTCGATTTAAAACCAACAGATATTGTAGCAGATATTGGAGCGGGAACGGGATATTTTAGCTTTCGCATCGCTCCCTTAGTTCCAGAAGGAAAGGTTTTGGCAGTTGACGTGCAGCAGGAAATGATTAATTTTATTAAATTGAATAAACAAGAAAAAAATATTGCTAACGTTGATCCAGTTTTGGGAAGTATCGACAATCCGAATTTGCCGGAAAACAGCGTGGATTTAGTTGTGATGGTCGATGCTTATCACGAATTTGAATATCCCAGAGAAATGATGCAAGGAATTGTGAAAGCACTCAAACCGGGAGGCCGCACGGTATCGATCGAGTATCGGGGCGAAAATCCGCTGATTCCCATTAAAGGTTTGCACAAAATGACGCAGAAGCAGGTGAAAAAAGAAATGGCAGCCGTCGGTTTAGTATGGAAAGAGACAAAAGATATGTTGCCCCAGCAGCATTTGATGGTGTTTGAGAAACCATCTCAAATTTAGCAGCCAAACAGAGCGATTGTTTACCATTTTTACTCATTTTTGTCAAGGTACAAAAGACGTACTTTTGAGGCGCGCAGGCGATCGCTCAAATATACTAAGCCTTAAGTAACCCTTAAGATAGACATTTTACTAAAAATACCATTTACAATTAAAACTTGATAACCCAGAGGCGCTTCTTTCATTTTTCAAGCGAAGAAGTGTCGCTATTAAGAAGTACCAGCGTGAACATTCCAAGTTCCATCCTCACCATGCTTGCCGGCATCGGAGTAACTCTGATCAGTCTCTGGTACGGGCAGAATCACGGTTTGATGCCGATCGCCGCCTCTGACGAAGCATCCGACATAGACGCACTTTTCAATACAATGATGACCATTTCCACTGGATTATTTATCATGGTCCAGGGAATTCTCATCTTTGCTGCAATTAAATATCGCCGCCGTCAAGGAGACAACACAGACGGGCCGCCTTGGCATGACAACTTTCCCTTAGAAATTCTTTGGACAGCCGTGCCGGCGGTGATTATTTTAGGAATCGGAGTCTACAGTTTTGAGATTTACAACTCAATGGGAGGACTCGATCCGATGGGAAATCACGACCACGGAACCATGCAAGCGCACTCTAAAATGCGGGGAAGTGCGATCGCCGCCACACTCTCAGATACACCCCAAAACACCCCTCAAATTCCGCCTCAAAAACTCGTTGCTCTAGGCGTAGGCGCTTCCCCAGAAAATGAAGACAAACCAGCAGATTTAGTTGTAAATGTCATGGGTTTGCAGTACGCCTGGATTTTTAGCTATCCAGAAAGCGGCGTTAGTTCCGGCGAACTGCATATGCCAGCCAACCGCGACGTACAGCTAAATCTCTCAGCTCAAGACGTGCTGCACGCATTTTGGCTGCCAGAATTTCGCCTCAAACAAGATGCAATTCCCGGGCGGCCGAGCGAGCTGAGATTTACAGCAAATAAAACCGGCGAATACCGGGTTGTTTGTGCTGAATTGTGCGGCGCTTATCACGGAGCGATGAAAGCTGTAGCAGTCGTTCACACGCCCGAAGACTTCGACAGTTGGCTGCAAAGCCAGCAAGTTGCTAGCAGTCAAAACTTAGAGCAAGCAGTTGCAGTCAATCCGGAGAAATTGTCAGACGGAGAATTTTTGGCTCCCTACGTCCGGGAAATAAAAGTTAATTCCGAAACCCTAGAACAACTTCACCCAACTCATCACTAAAAATAGTCATTAGTTCCTGGCACTGGGTCTTCGATCCGGAGCTAATAACTAATGACTAATAACTAATGACTAATAACTATGACACAAGCACAGTTCCAAGAAAGTGCCAACACTGAGGCTCGCGGAACAGCGCCCGCCGACAGACATTGGCGCGACTACTTCACTTTTAATACCGACCACAAAGTCATAGGTATTCAATACCTGGTAACAACATTTACTTTCTATCTAATCGGCGGCGTGATGGCCACTTTGGTGCGAACAGAACTCGCCACCCCCGACTCCGATTTTGTCAGCCCCGAACTCTACAATAGTTTATTTACTGTTCACGCGACGGTGATGATCTTCCTGTGGATCGTACCCGCCGGAGCCGGATTTGCTAACTTTTTGATCCCCTTAATGATTGGGGCACAAGACATGGCATTTCCCAGGCTGAATGCGATCGCCTTTTGGCTGATTCCCGTAGGCGGCGTGTTGCTGTTGAGCAGTTTTTTGGTAGGAGCTCCGCAGGCTGGTTGGACTTCCTATCCGCCTTTGAGCTTAGTTACTGCTCAAGCCGGGGAAGAAATTTGGATTCTCAGTGTTTTGATTCTCGGAACTTCTTCGATTTTGGGGGCGGTGAATTTTGCCGTTACCATCTTTACCATGCGGGTTCCGAGCATGAGTCTCAATGAAATGCCTTTGTTTTGCTGGGCGATGATTGCGACTTCAGCGCTGACTTTAATTGCTACTCCAGTGTTAGCGGCAGCTTTGATTTTGCTGTCGTTTGACTTGTTAGCAGGGACGGCATTTTTTAACCCGACAGGCAACGGCGATCCGGTCGTCTACCAGCATTTATTCTGGTTTTATTCGCACCCGGCAGTTTACATTATGATTATGCCCTTTTTCGGGGTGATTTCAGAAGTTTTGCCGGTGCATTCGCGCAAGCCAATTTTTGGTTATTTGGCGATCGCCTATTCCAGTCTCGCGATCAGCTTTTTGGGCTTGATCGTGTGGGCGCACCATATGTTTACCAGCGGCACACCCGGCTGGCTGCGGATGTTTTTTATGATCACCACTATGATCATCGCCGTACCAACTGGGATTAAAATATTTAGCTGGTTGGCAACTATTTGGGGAGGAAAACTCCGCCTTGTCAGCGCCATGCTATTTGGGATGGGTTTTATCTCAACATTTGTCCTCGGCGGCATCACCGGGATCATGGTAGCTTCCGTACCTTTCGACATTCACGTTCACGACACTTATTTTATCGTCGCTCACCTCCACTACGTGCTGTTTGGCGGCTCAGTGTTTGGAATTTACGCTGCTTTTTACCACTGGTTCCCCAAAATGACGGGGCGGATGATTAATGAATTTTGGGGTAGAGTTCACTTTGTTTTAACCTATGTTGGCTTTACTGTAACTTTCTTGCCGATGCACGCTTTGGGGATGCAAGGAATGCCCCGGCGGGTGGCAATGTACGACCCGAAATTTACCACAATTAATGTCATTTGTACTGTCGGTGCTTATATGCTGGCAGTGTCTACAATCCCGTTTATCATTAATGTGATTTGGAGCTGGAGGTACGGCCCGAAAGCAGGTGACAATCCTTGGCAAGCTTTGAGTTTGGAATGGATGACGACTTCGCCGCCACCTATCGAAAATTTTGAAGGAGTGCCGGTATTGGCAACGGGGCCTTACGATTACGGCATGGAAAAAATTCAGCGGACAGGGGAACGTCTCAGGCTCAAGTTGAGGGAAAATGCCACCCGCAACACCCAGAAAACAGGTATTCCTATTGCGGAGGCTCAAGCTTCAACTTTCTTTGGCGGTACTGCAACTTTGGTTGAGCCTGAATCAGAGAGAGATGTTGATTCTCCTGCTGATGAAAGTCAAGATGGCGAATAGTTATTAGTCATCAGTCATCAGTCATTAATGTCCACAAACACGTCTAACGTAGTACGGATCTTCTATCTGACGATTAAGCTCTCGATCCCCCCTAGCCCCCTTAAGAAGGGGGGGACAAGAAGCACTCAAAGCTCCCCTTCTTAAGGCAGGAACCGGACACACTCAAAGTCCCCCTTCTTAAGGGGGATTTAGGGGGATCTGACCTCGGATAAAAGCGAGATTTCTCATCGCTTTTAGTCTTAAGTTGACACCAATGCCCTCTTCCTTCTTCCTTCTTCCTTCTTCCTTCTTCCTTCTTCCTTCAACATCCCATTACCAACTAGCAATTTATTATGCAAATTCCAGCGATCGATCCGGCAAAAACAGCCCTAAATTACCACCACGAGGGCGAAGTAAAAGCACACGGTGTGGAGCATCCCGACCACCGAATGTTAGGTGTAATTGTGTTCCTGTGCGCTGAAGGCATGATATTTTTCGGTATGTTTGCCGCGTATTTGATTTATCGGGCTATGGCCCCCGTGTGGCCTCCTGAAGGTACGCCGGCGCGAGAGTTATTGCTGCCGGGAATTAATACGGTGATTTTGATTGCTAGCAGCTTTGTGATTCACAATGCCGATACTGCAATCAAAAAGAATGATGCCGCCGGAATGCGGAATTGGTTGCTCGTAACTATTGCTATGGGCGCAGTTTTCTTGTTCGGTCAGGTTTACGAATACACTCATTTAGAGTTTGGTTTGACGACGAATTTGTATGCCAGTTGCTTTTACGTTTTGACGGCTTTTCACGGCTTGCACGTTACGTTGGGAGTGCTGCTGATGGTGGCGGTGGTGTGGCGATCGCGCGCGCAAGGTCATTATTCTAGCGATCGCCACTTCGGAATCGAAGCGACTGAGATTTACTGGCACTTTGTGGATGTGATTTGGATTGTTTTGTTTTTGTTGCTGTATATTTTGTGATCCCACAGGCTTTTGGGCCTCTGCCGCAAGAGATTTGTATGACCCCCAATTGGGGGTTTTTTATTGTTTGGGCTGCTGGCTACCGTGCAGGTTCGCCAACTTTTTGCGGCGGCCGTCAACTTTTGGTTACACTATATTGGTTACACTATAATAGTAGTAAGTTGGCGAATCAATTCCTCGATCGGCTATAAGTAAATCCCCCTAATTAAACGTAAAATACGGATGACTAAAAAGCTGGCTGCAATATGTCTTCTTCCTGCTTCCAACTTCGGTCTTCCAACTTCGGTATACTTAGCCAGCGCGGCAGGCAAAATTTCTCGCAGTTTAATGTTCTATTTGCCCAGTAGTGTCTAATATTGTGAATCAGCAACTAAACCCAGAATTTGAGCGTTGGGCTAGAGAACACAATCAAGGTAATCTAAATTCACCTACTACTCGCCAGCTTTACGAAAATCGCCAAATATCTGTAGAGGAATATATTGGCAAATTCCGCAAAGGTGGAATTAGTGAAGTCTTGCCGGCAGAGGCAAAAACTATGTCGGTTGAAAATGCTTTAAAAGCAGGGATAGTCGGGGGTAAAAATCTGCGGAAGTTACTAACAGATAATCGCGATAAGTTCCAAAAATGAGGTGATATTGTGAATCAGCAAACTGCATCAAAAAATGATATTACTGAAACTCTCAGGCAAATGCTTAGAAGTAAGATTTTAAAAGCGATTGAAACTAATCGCGCTGAAACTTGTTTGTGCACTTTGTCTTTTCAAAGCACTGTTTGTCCTGAGAGGCACGTTTGGATTGATACAGATTTGGACGGAATAGGAATTGATTTAGAAGATTGGAAGATCGAAGGCGAATGGGACAATGCAGTGGCGCGCATCCGCGTAGACTCTCTTGAAGATGCGGTAGAAATTGTCCAAACATGGCTTTATGGCGGCAATTTGGATAAATACTCGAACGTCAATCGAGAATATGAAATGGTTTTTAAAACGCCCATAAAACAGCATTGAGAAAATTATGCAGTGCGAATTGTGCGATCGACAAATGGAAGCATTAACCGCCCATCACCTCATCCCCAAACAAAACACCAAGCGGAAAAACGAAGATCCCAGCCCGACGATCGACATTTGCTCGGCCTGTCACCGCCAGATTCACTCTCTATTCGACAACAAACACCTCGCCCAAGAGCTCAACACCCTGGAAAAGCTCAAAAATGACCCCGAACTCCATAAATTTGTCTCTTGGATTAAGAAACAAAAAACCGACAAACGCATCCAAGTACGCGGCAAAAAAAACTGAATCAAACCATCGATTCCGGGTGCATAGCGATCGCCCCCGAACTCAGGTATAGTTATTTATGTATTCCCGACGGGCTACAATCAACTATCATGAACCTCACCTCCCTCGAACTCGCAAAAGACCGATCGCGCATCTTCAAAAACTACCTCCAAATGGAAATAGATGCCCAAGCTAACATAAACAAACTAGCTTTTTTAGACCGAGGCATTGAAAAATCCCCTTACCAACAACAAATTAAAAACTATCCCGATTATCTCAAACAGAAACCTGACGGCTTAAAAGTAATTAGCTCTATTCCCGGCCCCAATAATCCCCTAAAACTTACCCCGTTTCCCAGCCTGGGAGCACAACCTCAAATTAACTCTCAAGCTTTAAGTTTTCTCCACGAAGAAGTTAAGCAAGCCTGCGTTTGCATT
Organism: Microcoleus sp. A003_D6; assembly: GCF_036702825.1. Classification (NCBI taxonomy): domain Bacteria; kingdom Bacillati; phylum Cyanobacteriota; class Cyanophyceae; order Oscillatoriales; family Microcoleaceae; genus Microcoleus; species Microcoleus sp. A003_D6. The sequence goes on from NZ_JAUBWA010000201.1 coordinate 6,665, forward strand.
GGAACTTTTGTAGACGGCAAAATTCAGGCGCAGTGGCTGGGAAAAAACGCACTTACCAAAGCTGAGCAGTGGAGTGCCACTAAAATTATCCCGCTCCTTAATATCGTCAGTCAAGTAAATAGCAAATATCCCGACTGCGACATTGACAACTGCGTTGTTAGAGATGGCAACGGGCAAAAACAAGATTTTTACTTTTACGATGTAGCAAAAGACATGATTAGCTATGCCTCAAATATAGCAAGTTCAAACTCCTTAGCTGCGATGTTCAAACGCTTCGATACTCGCACAGGACTAGAGCAATGGCTGAAGAGCGCTACTGGCAATAATGACCTAATTTTTCGCGGCGATTACGGCGAAAATCCTTATCACAACAACCCCAAAATCTTCGATCTCAGCAAAAAACAAGTGCTGCTAAGTGCCGCATTAAACAGCACCCAACAAAGTAATTCCGTATCTGCTTATGACTTGACCAGGCTAATTTCCATGTTAGGATGGCACTTCCATATCGAACAGCGATCGCGCATGAAAGCATCTCAGTGGAACAGCTTAGAAAGCCTTGTCAGAGCAATGGGACACGACAGCGCTCGATATGCGGACGTAGCAATTAAAACCTTGGGGATGGATAGCCTTATCACTTCTCCAGTAATTATCTCAAAATTGGGTTACGGACTCAGCGCGATCAGGGGAACCCTAGAAACAGTTTATGTGGCTTTAGTGCGGTTTGTTGACGAACGGCCCAAGGCGGCGGGAAAGCCGGCAAAACTCAGAACTTTAGCCATGAGTTTGCGGGCAGAAAAAGCTGTAGGCGGTTCCAGCAGTGTCGATCGCTTGGCGATCGAACAAGACGCCAGAGTCGCCGCCGAAGTCACGGAAATTCTGCGCCGGTTGTTTGCGGAAGAATTTTAAACGCGGGCGATCGACTAATAGACCTCTTGCAAAAATCCTTTTCATCAATTGATGGGACGGGCAAGATGCCCATCCCACAAGAGTTATTTTT
>NZ_JAUBWA010000202.1:0-7553 GCF_036702825.1 Microcoleus sp. A003_D6
AGCTTATAGTATCAAGGGATTCGCGAGTTCATTCATCTTTCTAAATGCTGTTTTCTTACTTTTTCAGCAAGCCCTAATTATTAATCTGTAGATACAAGGGGCGGGTTCACCAACAATATCTGCCAGTAATTGACAATCTCAAAAACCCGCCCGGCCGGGATATTAGGTTCAATAGATCGTCCATGATATCGATCGCTTCTAGGCTAGTCGCAAACTACCTTCTAGAGCAATAATTTAATCCTCTCAAATCACTTCTGCATCCTGTGTTGCTTGAGAACTTTAGCGGGACTGACAAATGAAATGCCCTGAGAAAAAGAGGTACTAATCATGACAGCTTCAATGACAGGCTCATAAACCGTTTTTTCTGCAACCCACTCCACAATAAAGTTTGCACCTGACCCTCCACTTGTATCATTTGCTGCAATGAAAAAATCTGTGGAAGCAAGCGGCTTGAGTTCTACAGGACTCTTAATATCCTGCCTGATCAATTGCCCATCGGTATCGTAGTAACGCACAGAAGTGATAATAATCGAATTCGTCAGATCCGTATTGCGGATACTGAGCGTGGCTGACAACTCCATCACATCATCCTGGCTATTGTAGTGATAAATATGCGAGTAAATAGGGACATATAGGGTTTGTCCCATCACAACTTTTGTTTTATCTAACGTGACCGATCTCAGTGAGGTTTCACGTTTTGTATTAGGTTGTTGCCTTTGTGAGGTAGTTTGGTCTGAACAAGAGGTAATGACGATCGCGGCGATCGCCCAATAAGCCCAGAAATGCTGTTTCAGCTTCATCGAAATCCATCCAAATACACCACATACATTGCAGTTACGCCTAAAGCAGAGTGAACCTTCTCTCTCGTGTGAGGCGGCTTAGCGATAAGGTTTGAGCGGCAGTTCAATCTGAAACGTTGAGCCTTTGCCCACTTCACTCGTCACGTGAATTTTTCCACCGTGGGCCTCGACAATCTGTTGGACGATCGCTAACCCCAGTCCAAATCCACCACTATCGAGCGATCGCTCAGTGTCCACCCGATAGAAGCGATCGAAAATATAGGGTAAGTCCGATTCTGGAATGCCGATGCCCGTGTCTAGTACCTGAATGATTGCCCAGCCTGGATGGGAAATTAAGCGTAATTGTACCATTCCGCCAGCAGGCGTGTATTTACAGGCATTGTTGAGCAAGTTTTCGACTACCTGCCGCAGCAAATCAGGGTCAGCCCACAATTCGCTCCGTTGCTCAGAGGGTTTGTAGGTTAGTTTGAGGTTCTGAGATTGTGCAAGCGGAGCGAACTCGGTGGCTAAATTGCTCAGCAGATCGTTGAGATTGAGCAACTTGAGCGATTCAGGCACAAGCCGTCCTTGATGACGGGCTAACAGCAGCAAATTATTCACCAGCAGTCCCATTGATTTCGCACTGTCTACAATGTTTTCCAAGGGGGGGTGGTAGCGCGAGTCATCAGTCGCAATCATTAACCCAAGCTGGGCATTGGTGAGGATAGCAGAGAGGGGCGATCGCAACTCGTGAGAGGCATCGGCTGTGAAGCGTTGAAGCTGCTGATAGGCTTGCCGAATCGGTTGCATGGCCAGCCCGCTGAGAAACCAACCTGTGAGGGCAATTAAGCCCAGTGTCAGCGGGACAGCGAGAGTTAGCACAATCTGAAGCTCAGTGAGCCTGTTTTGAGTTTCTGTCAGGGGAGTTGCAACCTGAAGATAGCCAAGCACCCCGGTTCTGCCTTCGACTGGTAATGTCACCTGACGCAGCCAAATATCTTTTCCCACAAGTGGATCGGTCGATCGAACTGTGAGATAACCAAAGGGCGTATTTAACTGCTCTGGGGAAGGAGTCCCAAAAAAACGAACGAGCCGCCTTTGTGCGTTAAACCAGCGCACGTAAATCAGATCTTCTGCAAGGGGATGAGACCCACTGCCTAACAAGGGGACATGACTCAGATCGACCTGGTTCTGGTTTTGGCGAACTTCATAATACACGCTGGCAGCCATGACTCTAGTTTTGTCATAGAGCAGTAGGTCAAGGGCCTCTAGTTTATCTTTTACCTCAATCTGGTAAATCACCCCCGCAAACAGCACGAGAATGCTTCCCATTGAGAGGGTAAACCAACGAGCCAAATTGCGACGACTTTGATTGAACACGGCTTCTCTTCACGATCGTTACTTTTCAGGGGAAATGAGGCGATAACCCATACCGTAGATGCTCTCAATCCAATCGGCGGCCCCTACAGCCTGCAAACGTTGGCGGAGTTTGCGAATTAGAACCGCGATCGCATTGCTCTCTGGTTCAGTGCCCCATTCCCACACGCCTTGTTCAATCTGATTCCGAGTCAAAACTTGACGGGAATGACGCATAAAATACTCCAACAACTGAAACTCGCGACTGGAGAGGGAAACGGTTGCACCTTGTCGCTCAACAGTCAGAGTATCCAGGTGGAGGTGCAGATCCTCAAGGCTGAGCGTATCTCCTTGCCAAAGGGGCGATCGCCGTCTTAATGCCCGAACTCGTGCCATGAATTCAACCAAATCGATCGGTTTCACCAGGTAATCATCTGCACCTGCATCTAACCCGGTCACTTTTTCAGGCGTGGTGTCTCTTGCCGTGATCATCAAAATCGGAGCTGTTTTCCCTGCCGATCGATACTGACGACAAAGATTTACCCCACTGATATGTGGCAACATCCAGTCCAAAATCAACAAATCGTATTCTTTTTCTGATAAAAGCCACTGTGCCGTCTCTCCATCTTTTACCCCATCCACGCTATGTCCTGCTTGAGCTAGTACCGTTTGCAGCGGCATCAGTTGCTTTGGGTCATCTTCCACCAGCAAAACTCTCATATCTCGGCTCGCTTCCTTCGCAGCTTGCAGTTTTCAGCATTAGAGTTTGAGGCGATTCGCGCATCTTCTTTAAGCTAGATTTTAGGATAGAGCAAGTTGTATTAAACTGCAACAAGATAGTAGGAGCCTCAGAACAGATGGGAAAGAATAGCTGATGATTAGACGTTGGCTAAAAGCATCAGGCGCAGAGTTTTGGTTGCCGTTGCCGTTTGTGGCGATCGCGTTTTGGTTTGGCTCGACTTTCCTAATGGCTCAAGAATTACAACAACCCCAGATCGCAAACAATAAACTTCAGGCAGATACCCAGCTTAAAGCAACGGTGTCTGTCAATATATTGCTGATCAACGCGGTAATTAACCGAAAACAAGGAACAACCCAGGTTGCGGTAGAAACAGCAGAACCAATTTTGAAGCGATTGGAATTAAAATTGCCAATGACTGACGCAACCCAGATAGAGACAGCGATCGCGCAAGAACTACAGTTATCGCGTCAAAATGTTCGCCAGTTAGTCCGTTACGAGATCGTGGAATAAGTTTATTGTTTCAATATGGCGATCGCATCCAGTCAAATAAGGTTGGCAAATCCATAGGTTTCCTGGCTGCGATCGCGCAATTCCTCAAGCGGCAAGAAGCGCCAAATGCTCTTGCCACTTCACCGTTAGGAACTACTGAATGACGATTTGGTTATCGATCGAAATATTGGGTGCAATTTGCCGAGCAATTTGTTCTGCCAATGCTTTTTGTTCTGCCGTTTTAACGCGCCCTGTTAACACAATCGAATTATCCCGATCGTCTGCGTCCAAATCGAAGGGCTTGAGGGTGCCATCGGAGTCTAAGGCATCTTCAACGCGATCGGCAATATCGTCAATGTCTTGATTCTGAGCCGTCTGTGCGGTCGTGGTTGCAGTCGCAGGAGCGGTTGGAGCAGTCGTATTTTCAGTTACAGTTGTGGGAGCAGAAGTAGATGGAACAGTTGTCTGTGAAGTATTGGGCGGGTTGCAAGCAGCTAAACCCAAAATTGCAACTGTGCTGACGCTGATTCCTTTTGCAAATAGCATTGATAATTGCATATTCTTGTCTGTTTTGTTTGTTTTGAAACGCAATTTTGCCGATAAACCTCAGCATGAAGTATTTCATCATCTCAACTTAACAAGTGAGTGTCCGATAGTTCATCCATCAAAAGTAATGCTTTTTACAACCCGATTAAAGACCGCAATAAATCAAATCCAGTAAACTAAGGTTTCCAAGTTCACAAGCTATCTCAATCCGTTCTCTGCGTAAGTATATGGAGCAAATGTGATCCAAATGTGAGTAACAGAAATCAGTCGATCATTTTTCCCTCACATTCATCAATGACGCTAGAAACAAGACGAAACAACAGACAAGCACTTGGCTTGACAATAAGCGTTATTTATGAATGCAACGAATGTAGAGAAATTACTAGAACACTCTTGGCATCACCTCTCTGTCGAGAAAGTGGCTCGGCTTTTAGAGAGTGACCTTGAAATAGGGCTATCTTCCAATGTGGCAGCAGAGCGGCGCGAGATCCTCGGCCCCAATCAACTAACGCCTCCGAAGCAGCAAAGTGCCTGGTTGCGATTTTTTCAGCAACTGAATCAGCCACTAATATACATTTTGTTAGCCGCTGGCATAGTAACAGCATTTCTGAAAGAGTGGATTGATTCAGGGGTAATTTTTGGGGTTGCTCTGACGAACGCCACCATTGGTTTCCTTCAAGAGTCAAAGGCAGAAAATGCGATCGCAGCTCTGGCAAAATCAGTTACCACCGAGGCAACTATTTTCCGCCACGGTCAAAAGCAAGTGGTTTCATCCAGCGAACTGGTTCCTGGCGATCTCGTCTTGCTGTCGTCTGGCGATAAAGTGTCTGCGGATCTGCGACTGATCGAAGTCCGTGACTTACAAGTCGATGAGTCAGGGTTGACGGGAGAATCTGTCCCGGTGGAGAAAAACTCCCAGGCGGTAGAGGCAGACGCTCCACTGGCCGATCGCACGAACATGGCGTATACCGGAAGCCTGGTAACGTTTGGACAGGGACGCGGACTCGTCGTCAGCATTGGTGACATGACCGAGACGGGACACATTTCCCAACTCATGCAGCAAAGCACCGCGTTGGAAACCCCACTGAGTCGCAAAATAGACAAATTTAGCACAACCTTGCTCTATGTCATTCTAGGTTTGGCTGCCTTCACCTTTGCCGCAGGCATTGCCCAGAGATTTTCTTGGGTTGAGGTGTTCAAGGCATCTGTGGCGCTTGCAGTCAGTGCAATTCCTGAAGGCTTACCCGCGATTTTAACGGTGACACTGGCGATCGGGGTTTCCCGAATGGCAAAGCAACACGCCATTATTCGCAAACTTCCGGCAATTGAGACGCTGGGCAGCACAACAGTGATTTGTTCCGACAAAACTGGAACCTTGACAGAGAATCAAATGACTGTTCAAGAGATAGATGCCGGTGGAAAGCGATATCGGGTTAGCGGTGGAGGATATGCACCAGACGGGGAAATTTCTGTAAATGGACACTCCGTTGATTTGGCGAACGCACCTGCTTTATATGAATGCCTGCAAGCAGGATTGTTGTGCAACGATTCGCATCTAGAAGTGCAAGAGGGAAACTGGACTGTAGTCGGTAGTCCAACGGAAGGGGCGTTGGTTGCGGTAGCCCAAAAAGCGGGGTTAATTACTGAGAAACTGGAGGAATCGTTTTCCCGGCTTGATACACTGCCGTTTGAATCTCAGTTTCAATACATGGCAACCTTACATGACGATCGTCCAGAACGGTTGATTTATGTCAAGGGTTCAATGGAAGCAATTCTCAAGCGGTGTCGCCAAATGCTCGATGCACAGGGAGAGGCGAGCTCCCTCAACCCCGTGCCGATCGAGCAAGCCGTGGAGAGAATGGCGAAAAAAGGGCTACGAGTTCTAGCACTTGCCAAGAAAGTTGTACCCGCTTCTCAATTGAAAATTGAGCATTCTGATATTGAGCAAGGGTTAACTTTTCTGGGGCTGCAAGGCATGATCGACCCGCCTCGCCCCGAAGCCATTCAAGCGATTCAAGCCTGTAAGTCTGCTGGAATTCAGGTCAAGATGATTACGGGCGATCATGCCAAAACAGCAGCAGCGATCGCGCACCAAATGGGACTAAATCAAACCCAAGAGGCTCCCGTTTTTACCGGTCAAGAACTCGCTCAAATGAATCAGCAGGAATTAGCCAATGCTGTTGAACAAAGCTGCGTGTTTGCTCGTGTAGCGCCAGAACAAAAGCTCCGCATTGTCGAAGCACTTCAGTCTAAGGGCGAGATTGTGGCGATGACTGGAGATGGAGTTAACGATGCTCCCGCCTTGAAGCAAGCTGATATTGGGGTAGCGATGGGCATCACGGGCACTGAAGTCACAAAAGAAGCCGCAGATATGATTCTGACGGATGACAACTTTGCTTCGATCGAGAAAGCAGTTGAGGAAGGGCGCACGGTTTATAAGAATCTGCTGCGGGCGATCGCCTTCATCCTGCCCGTGAATGGTGGCGAGTCCATGACCATCTTGATTGCCGTACTTTTGGCAACCCCGCTACCCATTTTGCCAGTACAAATTCTCTGGCTGAATATGGTCAGTTCAGTTACGTTGAGCTTACCGTTGGCATTTGAGCCACCCTCTCCCGATGTCATGCAACAGCCGCCTCGACCCGCTAACGAACCGCTGCTGTCTCGCAGGCTGATCGCCCGGATTCTGACAGTTTCACTCTTTAACTGGATTGCGATCTTTGGGATGTTTGAATGGATCGTCCAAACCACAGGCAATGAAGCTCTAGCCCGGACGATGGCAATTCAAGCGTTGGTTGCCGCAGAAGCTTTTTATCTGTTAAGCATTAGCCGCTTTGTTCCGGGGATCGTCGCGAAGTTACGCGGTAAAGATGAATCGGTTGGCTACGCGGTAGCGATCGGTATTGGGAGCGTTTTCATTCTCCAATTCCTGTTTAGCCAATGGGGTATTATGAACCAGCTATTCGACACTGAAGCCTTAAGCCCGATGCAGGGTTTGATTTGCGTCGGATGCGGACTGCCCATGATTGCTCTTTCAGCGTTGCTGAAGCGTTTTGCACCTCTTAATTAGGTTGCTTTTGTGGGGCGTTAGTTCCGATTGTCTTTCTACACAGCCCTCAAATTTACGCAGTTAAATATTCAATTTTTCTCGTGATTTCCCAAAATTTCAAGCACGCGATCGGCTTATTTTATAACCGTCGAGACGCAAAACAGGTGCTAGTTGAGTTAAAAAACATAGGATTTCCCATGCACAAGATTTCAGCGATTACCAAAACTTCTGACACTAATGGTGGTTTAAATAATCAAGGTGTCCAGCAACCTTCAATGACAAGAGCAGAAGGTGCAAAAGCAGGCGCGGTCTTAGGAAGTATAGGAGTAGGTTCACTAACCTTGATTGTTGGACTCAGCAGCCTGCTAATTCCTGGTGTTGGTCAAGCATTAGCGGTGGAAAGCCTTTTAACAACTTTCCTCGGAAGTGGAATTGCCGCAACTGCTGGTGGTCTGTATGGCGCACTTCAAGGATGGTTGGTGCCAGAGGAACAAGCAAGAATTTACAAGGACTGATTTAACTACCAGCCGGGAAGTCCCTCGGTATATTCAGAGGGGATAAATCTGAGCGCTGCGCGAAGTACCCCGAATGA
>NZ_JAUBWA010000203.1:0-7490 GCF_036702825.1 Microcoleus sp. A003_D6
CCCTCATTCTCTCCCGGCGCGGTGGCTCTAGTTCTTCTTTTGCCACCGTTCTCATCTTTAGTTAGTCTAAACTACAGCTTCTTGCGTTCGGCAAGTTAGACGTTTCTGCGCGTAAATAAGCGATCGCGATATTGAAAAATTAGTGTTGCTGAATAAAAGTATGATTTACTTGTAGGGGTAATGCCCCCGTGCTTACCCCGTTGATATTAGGGCAACCACGGGGGGATTGCCCCTAAAGATTTCATACTTCTATTCATTAACACCGAAAAATTAAATAGTAAATCTAACGGCTGGGGCTTAATCTGTGAGCAGTTCGTTCGCTTTTTTCTCGTTCATACCAACAAGTAATCTTCTGATATTGACAAGAATTCCAGAATTTTCACAACTCAAAAATATATTACTCATAAATCCACTATCAGTGAAACTCGAATCACCACTTTTAACTCCATTAATTGCTGTTTGCATTTGTTCATAAACATCGCGTAAATCATTCACAACAGGCTGACTAAATATTTTTCTAGGTTGTAGCTTTCCAAAATGATTATTAAAAGCCTTATCAATCCATTTAGATTCGATGCTCCTGTTCCATTGAGCATTAAACTCGGCATTTACATTAGGCGTTGTGCTCAATGATTGATAGGCATGAACAAAAGTTTCCAAAGATCGATAGTTGCCATACAACTCACTAAAAATCTCCTCTTCTATTTCATTTCTATCTTTCCACCATACAAATGATTCTCTTACTGCAAGAGTTACTAATGATGAAAGTGCAGCAGTAGCCAATGTTTTTGAACCATTTTCTGAGCCATTAAAAACAAAATCGAAAAGTAACGGAGCAAAAATAATAGAAAAACTGTATAAAGATAGCTTAAATCGGTCTGATAAATTATTGATCAAAGATTGTAGATATCCATTGATTAAGTTTAACCATATGGACATAAAGAGAAACCCTATCAAAATATCGTACAGAAGTTTTTCCTTCATACCTTCACTACTCAGGGTTTATCGTACCTAAATCTAACTATGTATTATCCAGCAACTCCGGTTCAACTCTTAATTTTAATGGCATATTACAGCTTTTAATGGCATATTACCGCAGATTATCGTACAATGTCAATGCGATCGCCTCAACAATAGAAAGTGTGATGATGTCAAAGGCATCACAGACTTTCCAGCATTATTAACAATCGTTTCGGGCTGAACGCTTCACCTCATTTTATGAAAGGATTTCCACTTAATTCAGCAGCTCGTATTCTCCGCCACGTTCTAATGCACGGCGGTATGCGGGACGCGCGTGAATGCGATCGAGAAAGCCCATCAGTTTCGGTCGGCTGCTGTCCAACCCTACCTGTGCAGCCGCCGCCTCCAATGGAAAGCTCATCTGAATATCGGCTGCGGTGAACTCACTACCAACAAACCATAAGCTTTTCTCAAGTTCTGCTTCTACATAACCCAGATGCAGTGCGATTTGAGGATCGATGAACGATTTATTGACGCGATCCACAATTGACCGCGCGATGGGTCGAGCGAAAAACGGCATCGGACTTGTTTCGACTTGGTTAAAGACTAGCTTCAACACTAGCGGGGGCATCGCAGAGCCTTCAGCATAATGCAGCCAGTAGATGTATCGCAACCGTTCCGGCGTGCCAAGCTCTGGAGCGAGTCGTCCGCCACCGTAACGGTCAACTAAGTATTCGACGATCGCACCGGATTCAGCCAGAGTCAGCGCACCATCGGTAATCACCGGAGACTTACCCAGTGGATGCACTGCACGCAGCGACGCGGGAGCCAGCATTGTTTTCGGATCGCGCTCGTAGCGCTTGACTTCATACTCTAGGTCGAGTTCCTCTAGCAGCCAGAGCACTCGCTGGGAGCGAGAATTGTTCAAGTGGTGGACAGTAATCATGTTTTTCTTCTCAGCTTACCAAAAAATTGATGCGGTAAATTGTGAATGGTCAAGAGTGGATGTGTTGATAGAAAACTCGTTTAACAGTTTCTGCACAGAGAATGTAAAGTCCGACAATTGCTGCCAGCACCAACAGGAATTCGAGCGGCAAGGATTGGAATCCCAGTAAACTTGCAACCGGAGTATAGGGAAGGAAGAGTGCGATCGTGACGATCGCGATCGTTGCCATCAACAAATACTTTCCCGGCTTGCTCGCGAGAATCGACTGCCGCGTCCGAATTACCAGCACAATTATGGATGCAGAAATCACCGATTCCATAAACCAACCAGTTCTAAATTGCGCCTCGTTGGCGTGCAGCAGAAATATCAATGCTCCAAACGTGAGATAATCAAAGACTGAACTGAGTAAACCAAACACCAACATAAATTTGCGGATGAACTTGATATCCATGCGGCGGGGTTTGTTTACCAATTCCTTGTCAACGCGATCGGTGGCGATCGTCATTTCAGGAAAATCAGTCAACAGGTTTGTGAGCAAAATCTGACTGGGCAGTAGCGGCAAAAACGGTAAAAACAGAGAAATACCTGCCATGCTGAACATATTGCCGAAATTAGCGCTCGTTGCCATAAACACGTATTTCAGCGTATTAGCAAACGTCACCCGTCCTTCCTTCACACCCTCAACCAAAACATTTAGGTCTTTTTCCATCAGCACAATGTCGGCTGCTTCCTTCGCCACATCAACCGCACTCTCAACGGAAATTCCCACATCCGCAGCATGAAGCGCCGAGGCATCGTTAATGCCGTCTCCGAGATAGCCCACGACATTCCCCGCTTTTTTCAGCGCGATGATGATCCGCTCTTTTTGATTCGGCTCAACTTCAGCAAAGACATTGGTTTCTCCAACACGATGCAGTAGCGCTTCATCACTGAGTTTTTGGAGCTCTGCACCAGTCAAAACCTTTGGTTTGGGTAGTCCTACCTGTTGAATGATACTGATCGCCACAGCCCGACTATCGCCCGTAATCATCTTCGGGGTGATGCCCAGGGCTACCAAATCTTTGAGGGTGTCAGCAATACCTGGTTTCGGCGGATCGAACAGCGCCAGATAGCCCATAAATGTCATGTTCGTTTCATCGTCTTTGCTGAAGGAATCGCGATCGAAATTGCGGTAAGCAACTCCCAATACTCGAAACCCTTTGCTGCCCAATTCTTCAGCGCGTTGTTGAATCTTGTCCTGCTGCGGCGCAATGTCGATCGTTTTCCCATCACCCGTCTCTACCGTTGAGCATACATCCAGAATATTCTTGAGGGCTCCTTTGGTTACTATCAGATGCGTATTCTCTTGTTTAAACAGGATGCTTAAGCGTTTGCGGTTGAAATCGTAGGGCACTTCATCGAGCTTTTGATAGCCAGAGATGTCGAATGTCTTGTGTTGACGAATCGCTTGGTCGATCGGATTTACATAGCCAGATTCAGACGCTGCATTTAAATAAGCGTAGAGCAAAACCCGATCGCTCTCCTTGCCATCCACATCAACCGCCGAGTGAATTTTCACATCTCCTTCCGTCAGCGTACCCGTCTTATCCGTACAAAACACGTTCATACTGCCAAAATTCTCGATCGCAGCCAAGCGCTTCACAATCACCTGCTTGTTAGCCATTTGCTTAGCGCCGCGAGACAAATTGAGGCTGACAATGGCGGGCAGAAGTTGAGGAGTCAGGCCAACCGCCAGCGCCAGAGAAAATAGGAAAGATTCCAAAACCGGGCGTTTCAGGTAAACATTGGCGGCAAAGATTAGGACAACCAGAATCAGCGTCACCTCCATCAGAAAGTAGCCAAATTTGGTGAGTCCCGCTTCAAATTCGGTTTCCGGCGGCCTAAGTTTCAATCGTTCCGATACCTTGCCAAACTCAGTTTCCTTTCCGGTATACACCACCACTGCTTTGCCAGTACCGCTGATGACATTGGTGCCCATATAAAGGATGTTAGTGCGCTTACCCAAATCGGTTTCTGCGGGCAGAACACCGCTGAGTTTGTCAGCCGGATAGGTTTCTCCAGTCAGCGCCGCTTCATTCACCGACAAATCTTTCGACTCTAAAATTAGGCAGTCACCGGGAATACTATCGCCAGCATTAAGCAACACAATGTCACCCGGAACCACCTCTTCATTGGGGATTTCTTGAGATTTACCGTCCCGCAAAACCGTTGCTTTTACTTGCACCAAAGCCAGTAGTTTCTCAACAGCATTTGTCGCTCCCCGTTCTTGCCAAAATCCTAGTAAGCCGCTAATTAGGACGATCGCCAAAATGACGATCGCATCTGCCGCATCTTTCAGAAATATCGACAGCACGGCAGCAAAAATCAGAATCAAAATAATCGGACTTTTGAACTGGTTGAGCAACAGCGTTAGTGAGTTCGATTTATGTTTTTGTTTCAGGCTGTTCGCACCGTATTCGCTCACGTGTTGTTTAGCATCCTGACTGCTTAAACCTGCGGCTGTAGACTTCACCTGAGCCAGCACCCGATCCGCAGCCAAGCTCCAAAACGTGGAAAGTTGTGGATTCATTGTTTGTTATTTAATACGATTGGCTCTCCTGGGTTTATGGTGTATACGGTATCAAGCACAACTGTTTGTGATTCTATGATGCCCTCGGAGTAAGGATATGCGGTTTGCTTATCACCACAAAATCACGAGAGCCCTACGATTTCTACAAAGTATTGCTACAAAAAAAGTGTTGGGCGGAGTGAAACGGAGGGTTGTGTCTGGGCCTTGTTGCTCAGGTGCGGATCTGTAAGATTGTCTGTGAAACTTAGGGATTGTCAACGGCGACGCACCCTACGGCTACTTCAACTTTGCCAGCAACTTATCAACCGAACCTAATTTCCTGAAGAAAAAATGGTTTGCCACTCTTGCAGAAAAAGTGGTGGAACTGATAGATTAATGGCTTCACCGTCCATCGCTGATAGCGTCAACTTTAGGGGGTTTTCTGGCTGTAACTCCGGTAATAACGGCTGAATATCATACTGACCTACATTAGATTCTGGAGCAGACAAATCAGTGAAAATAATGCTGGAGGTATCATTAGCAGTAAGTGTTTTACCCATTGAATTAGTCAACAATAAGGGTTTAGTACGGTCGATTTTTGCCACACCTGGGAAACCTACTAAACGCAGTTCAAAAGTCATTTTGCCATTAGGAGAAATCCTTTTAAAAGCGATCGTCTGCCAGCTATTGCCATGCTGATCTTTGAGGTTCTGCCGAGATTGGTAAACCATTTGGCTTGGTGCTTCCTCCAGTTCTGTAATTTCTGCAAGTGCCTGGGCATTAGTAAATATTCCCAACCCCAGAAATACAGTTAAAACTAAGGCTCCCAGTAATAGTAACTGGGAAATTATTTTTCCAACAAAACGTCCGAACATAAATATTGCCCTCTTTGAAAAACTGAGTGAATCGTCTTTTCCCTAGCTAGTTATGCTGGATTAGGTTGAGTATCATAAATACTTACATCCTACTTTTCTAAAGGTTCTCCTGCCGCTTTCCAACCTTGAATACTAGGAGGAAAACCCCTCACGTTAGTATATCCTAACATTTGCAAAGTCATAACTCCCATTGCGCTTCTATAACCAGTTGTGCAATAGAGAATTACAGGGTGACTTTTGGGAATTTTATCAAGATTTGCCATTAAAGTTTCCAAGGGTATATTAATAGCGCTTGGAATGTGACCGGAGGTATATTCAGAAGGTTGTCTGACATCTATTAATGAAGCATTATCATTTTTGACAATACTTTTGAGAGCTTCTGTATTTTTAATCGTGTAATAATCGCGAGGAAGAGAACTCAAAAAATTATCGATGGTTTCTGATAATTGAGCTTGGGGCATTGAACTAGCTGCTATGACTGGCATTGGTGCGATCGCCAAAAAACAAATACATGATAGCGTTCCCACCAATAATGTTAAAAAAAATTTCCTCATATTCTTTTTTTTCTCCTCGATCTCACTAATTTTTTTTAACTTAAACCTAAAAACTTTTGTTATGTCTTGTTTATAACCGATTCTATATCCTATCGCATCCCTCTTAAGAAGGGGATTTTAAGAATATCCTATCCCTTCCTTCTTAAGCAGGGCTGTTTCGTTTGGGTTATTTCCTAAATAAATTGAACGGATTGATTAATCAGGATCGCTAATGACTGCTTGCTCCATCAGTCGTGCGTCCGGTCATTTCCCCGTGAGAGATGCGGTAGATAGCTATTACCTCTGCACGTCCCCAAGAGTCGATCCAAGTGCGATTGATCGCAGGCGAAAGTGTGGGATTTTCCCCTTTGATTAATTGCATCGCTAGATCGATGTCTTGCTGCTCGGTTAGGCGATCGGCTCTGCCACTCACGATCGCGCTGCGCCAATGCAGCGGATCGTGAATTTCTTCTACCTGTAAGCAGACTTCTGGATTCACGTTTATGTCATGAGTCTTCATGCCTTCGGTTGTAAACAGGTAGATATCGGAATCTTTGAAATAATAGTGCATTGGCATCACGTAGGGTTTTCCTTCGTGTATATAGCCAAGATGACCGTATCCTACTTGTTGTAGAAACTCTTGAATTTCTTTTTGTCCCATTTCATCAATATCTAACATCACTATTCTCCTTTTCAATATTCAGTCAATTAACTTGATTGCAGATGTGTTGGCTGCGACCATACAGTTTGTAGTAAGGACTTTAATCCTCATCAAGCGGACTAAATTCCTCACTACTAACCAATTTTATTCTGAGTATTAAAAATGCTTTTAACACTCCGAAATATCTGCTCCCAGTTGCAGTATCAGCAGTAAACTCTAAGCGCTTTGTTGCTGAAAGATATGACTCAATCGATCGGCATTTTCTCTCAAAATGTGCAAAATACTCCCTCGAATCACCGTTTCTCGGTACATTCGCTCCGCTAAAGCAGAACGATGTGCAGCGCTGAGTTTTCTCGCCGGTGCTGGTTCTCCGGCGATGGTGTAATGGTTGGGAAGTTGGCTCAGAACGTGAGCAATCAGCTTTTGCCGAAATTCATGAATCGAAAAAGCTGACTGATAGGGATGTTCTGGGTAGTCATCTAAGACCTCGCCAATTTCTCGCAGTACCGTCGGCAATGTTAAATTGATTAACTCGAATGACATTTTTACCTCTAAATTATGATTGCTGAGTCCCAAAACATTGCTTGTCGGCGTTGATTAAGCGGGCATATCTGCATGACAAAAGCCACAACGCCAGTACAGCCCTCCCGATCGCATATGTCGGACTAAAACAGTAGAACAGCACAGACAAGTATGACGGCTGTTCATGCCGCACTCGATCGCTGGTGTATGTAAAACTTGCTCGGTGCGATCGGCTTTTAAGTGCCTTGACAATGGGATTGCATTAGTCAATAAAGTCTTCATCTCATATCTTTAGTCGATCGAGTTAACTTGCCGTTTTTTCCCACAAAGCTTTTACAGATCAACACGCTTGGGTTAGCGCTGTTGATTGCCCGGAGATCCCCCTAAATCCCCCTTAAGAAGGGGGACTTTGAGAGCTTTCTTGTCCCCCCCTTTTTAAGGGGGG
>NZ_JAUBWA010000204.1:0-6798 GCF_036702825.1 Microcoleus sp. A003_D6
CATAATTTCAGAAATCGCGTATTAGCTTGTTTTTCTGATTAGATAAAATTATCACCACAAGTTCAGGAGAGCCATCTGGTTTAGAAGAATGTGTCTTGTTTTTTCAATAAAAAGGTTATGGAACATGAGTATCGCTAAAAGTACCCAAACAAAGCTGATAGAAAAAATCCGTAGCTTACCACCGGATAAAATTACGGTATTAGAAGATTTCCTCGACTTCCTATTAACTCGAAGTGAAGATAGTCTTTTAACTTATAGTGCGACTAAAATCTCCGAAGCAGCTTTTGCTAGAATTTGGGATAACCCAGAGGATGCTGAGTATGACGAGTTATAGTTTTGGTGATGTGGTGTTAGTTCCGTTTCCGTTTTCGGGAAACTTAAGAAATACAATTTAATTTTTGACTTCCTGAAATATCTTATAATATTCGCAAATTATTTCAATAAAAATATCCCCTTCTAAGCGAAAGTGAATCAAAGAGGATAAATCTAAATTCGGAGGAAAATTGAAGGGATAGGAAAGGGAAGATAAGAAAGTTTCAGCATTTTTTTCAAGCTTTCTGAGTTCTACTTCTCCTACCCAAAAACAGTAATTTTCATCATCGGAATTGATGGGGCGAGAAATCATTAGGTGAAGAATGCGATCGAACTCGATCGCTACATCTCCCACTTCGGGCCCAAAGGTGAAGTCTAAACGCAAGCCAAGATTTTGAGGGCGGAGTGAAACTCCTACTAAATCGGCACTTTTTAAGTCTTCTAAAAAGGTTTTGAGGTTGAGTGCGATCGCGGTTGTCATAGAATCACTTTTTCTCCGGTATTATGTGTCTTAGCCCCTGGTTCAAATTTTATTAGATTTCCATCTCGATCGTATCTACGACGGTAAGTTTTGCCACCCGTCCCGCGTATCTTTGGCCCTGTACGCACTATTTCACCATTTGGTCTAATATGAATGATACTGCCATCTGGGTGTTCAAAGCTTTGATAGCTGCCTTTTGTGCTCGTTTGAAATTGAAAGCCGTAACTTTCCAGTATGATGAGGACTTCTGACAGTGTTTTTCCTGTCTGATCGGGAAGTTGCTGTGCGGCTGGATTCATTGGCTGTGGAAGGAAGAGATTGCGATCGATCGCCTTTTTGATTGTATAACGGGCGATCGCACTTCCCGACTTTCTGAAAAATAGGGTTTATGCTGCTTCCACTTGTAACCGACGTTCTACTCGTTCGTATTCATCTTCTAACAGCCAGAGTTTAGCTTGTTGATAACTTGAACTCGCAAATACGATCGGATAACTTTGAGCAGGATCGTAAATACAGCTATTACCTGAACTGTCACCCAGTAAAATTAGGACGTAAGGTGGTGATGCTGTCGGATCTACCCATAATTCTGTGAATTCCCAGTTATCGGCTAGGTTTGGTTCTGGGGATAACATGATATTTATCTCCTTTAAAAATATCTCGCATCTATTTCCTTTGAGGAAATTCTACCACTTCTGATTCCTGAAGACGTTGCGATAATAGGCAATCTTCAAAGCTGAAAGCTTCTGAGTCTAGAAAACTAGCAAGTGCCATTTCGATCGCAGCTTCGAGAGAACATTCTAGCTGCGTAGCTTTTTCCATCAGGGCGACTTTCACATAGTCAGGCAAATGGGTCATCAGCGAATGAATGGCTTCTGGCGGTAAGTGTTGGATATTGAGGGTCTGAGTCATTGTTCTCTGGGGATTTTAACGTTGTAGGGAGGATTTGTAGCTTGAAGGATGAGGGTTTCTAATTCATATAATAACCCTGGTTTTTGCCATTGGTTGAGGGTAACGAAGGCAATTCTCACATCATCTGGATCGTAGCGATCGAGCCAGCCCCAGAGAAAGGCTTTGTGACCGCCTCGCAGTCGATCGCGGAGGTTCTTGGCTTTGCCGATGTAGAGTAATCCTTGAATGCGATGTCGAAAGGCGTACAAACCAACTCTAGCAGGAATTGTGTCGAAGTCGTGGCTGAGGGGATGGCATCGATCGAAGGGGGTAAAGGCGAGATTATCGAGAATTTGGCGGGCTTCTTGCTGGATGGGGTTGGTCATGGAAATTGGGAGATGCAAGCGGTTATTCCATCCTACAAGTAGAAGCGATCGCTCTTTTAATCAATCCCATAAAAGGCGATCGCGAATTCATTCCAAATAGTGATCGCCCTTCTGAATCTAGCTGATTAAGGGCGATCGCTCATTATTCACCGCAGATGGACGCTGATTAACGCGGATGTAAGAAGGGCTCTCGCCATGATTGATGAATTATGGGCGAGATCCTTTCTGAGTCTGGGTAAAAAAGGGCTCTCGCTCTTCCCAATTTATTATTATAAAATTACACGTTGTGTGAGACTTGACCAAAAATGGCAAAATCTGCCATAATAAGATAACGAGTTAAATGAGGTAAGTAATACCCGTGACAAGTATGAATATTTCTCTGCCTGACTCAATGCGAACTTATATAGAAGAACAGGTAGCCCAAGGGGGTTATAGTACAGCTAGCGAGTATTTTCGTGAGTTAATTCGTCAAGACCAAAAACGTAAAGCTTCAGAACGTTTGGAAGCGATGTTATTAGAGGGCTTGGAATCTGGAAATTCTACAGCGATGACTGAGGAAGATTGGATGGAGATTCGTCAAGCTGTGCGATCGCGTATTTCCCAGAATCAGGGGTTGCAGGGATAAAAATGACGTCGATCCAAAAACGTCCGCAAGTTATCCGTGATTTGATTGAATTAGCTACTTACATTGCGGAAGATAATATGGATGCTTCCGATCGCTTTCTGGTCGCGGCGGAAGAAACTTTTAAACAATTAGCCCAAACGCCAAAAATAGGAAAACTCTGTCAATTTTCTCATCCTAGTTTAATCGATGTGCGACAACAAGCTATTAAAGGTTTTAGAAGATATCTGATTTTCTACCGTCTTATAGATTCAGGGGTGGAAATTTTGCGCGTGATTCACGGGGCACGGGACATCGAAGATATCTTTGATAATGTTGATGAGAATGAGTAAATCTTTAGTCTTGAGGTGAAAAGTTGAAGAGCGATCGCCCTTCTGAATTATTAGAAAGGGCGATCGCTCTTTTTTAACCGCAGATGGACGCAGATTAACGCAGATGTAAGAAGGGCGATCGATCTTTGGATTGTAAAACGGGCGATCGCCTTTCTGAATCTGGTGCAGAAAGGGCGATCGCTCTGAATCGCCCTAAGTGTTGTAACCTGAACTGGATGAAGACGAAGAATTACTACTTGGAGTATTAGTGTCTGACACTAGAGAAATAGACTTCCAGTAACCGGAGTTAGTAAAAGGTTTAGTAGAAACAGAAGAAATAGGAATGGTTACTTCTCTAGACCCTTCAATATCGAGAGGTAAATTGCCCAAGACATTTCCAAGTATCCCATCAGGCATCTTGTTTCCAAGAATTTTTTCAATAGCATCACCAACACCAACCGATACAGAACCTTTTGCTAAAGCTGCAAAATTCGTTTCTATAATTATCTCTGGACGTACTCGCAGAGCTTGAGGAATAAAGCCTAGTGGGCTTTCTGTCCCTCCAGATTGACCGAGGGGTACATAGAAATCACCAGGATTACCATCGATATTATCGGGGTCGAACCAAAAGCCAAAAACTTTAGCTTTTGATGTTTGCTTGAACCCTAAATCAAGGCCAAGCTCGAAGAAATCAGGAATTTCACCCAGCTTATTCATATCCAGCTTCACCCCAGCCGTATCATCTGCCTCCATTTCATTACCTTGCTTCCAGAGATTGGTATTGAGATTAAAACCTAGATCAACTTCTGCAAATTCTGATGCACCAGGTGCTAGTAGCTTTCCCATTAGCTGTTCAATAGTATACTTGAACTCATCATCATCAGTGCGAATCTCCCCAGATATATCTCCCTGGAAAGGAATATTTTTGATATTTGCTTTGACTCCAGCACTTACACCGAGACCAGCCCCAAGTCCTAAATACGTGGACATATAGGGAGTCTCGGGGTTGAGATTCGCAGTGTTAACCGACAAAGTTGTCTTCCCTGTCATACCATCAGTTGTTGTCTTGACCTGGAAATCGCCTGACAGTCCAATATCAACTGTACCAGCACTTAAAAAGCCATAAATTTTGGCATCAAAAGATGCTTCCAGACCTACCTGCATACCGAAAATATCCCATTCTTCAGTCTGAGGCTTAACTGTAAATTGACTATCAAAATCGAGACCCCCCAAGCTAGCATTACCCCACAAGCTAGCATTATCTAGCTCGAAGCGAAGTTTTGTAGATGCGCTACTAGACTGGTCTGGGTTCAGACCACCACCATTATTTACACCGCCATTATTTACACCGCCATTGTTTCCACCATCATTGTTTCCACCATCATTGTTTCCACCGCCATTGTTTACACCGTCATTGTTTCCACCGTCATTGTTTCCACCAGTGCTAGGCTTCGTTACGCCTAGTTGACTGCCAATATTAGTCGGTGTCTTAGGTAGTGTTGTCCCGTAGCGATAAGCAGTTGCTTTACTACCATTCCAGTAAATGTAACCATCCTCAAAGTATTGAATGATATTTCCATTTCCCAGACCCTTTTCCCCACTTTTCGGCTCGCCTAACCAGCCCTCCAATCCACCGTTTTTCAAGAATGTCTGACGGATAGCACCGTAAAGTGGAAAGGTTCCATACTGGCTGCTGACGATCGACCCATTCTCAAATTTCTGATAACTCGCACCATTATAATTGGTGACATCAGAAATGGGATTGCCCAAAGTCCCTTGATAATTCTGGAAAACTGGATAGAAATTGCCACCAACGGTGTGACCGTTTACATTAATTGAATTAGATGGCTGCGTTGGGCCTGGATCGGTGATAACGGTGCCTGGATCGGTGATAACGGTACCTGGATCGGTAATCACAGTACCTGGATCGGTAATCACAGTACCTGGATCGGTAATCACAGTGCCTGGATCGGTAATCACAGTACCTGGATCGGTTGTGCCGGGGCCCTGATCCGTTGGTTGCTGAGGTGCAGATACCTCTTTAGGAACCCAATATTGCTCCCCTGGATAAATCAAATTCGGATCGCCGGAGGGAATCGTATTATCGGGATTGTTGGCAATCAGTGACCAATCATTCATATCACCCGTTCTGGATGCGGCGATTACTGATAGATTGTCGCCATCTTGAACTGTATAAAGGTCCCAGTCATACCACTTGCCATTATGCTCAAAAGCTTCCGTCGCCCTTTCTGAGGGTGTAACTTGTCCCTCCAAACCCCAAGTTGTCGGATTCGAGAAAGGTGTCGGAATATAAGCTTGCGGCGCTGTTTCCTTTGCCAATTCCACAGCTTTATTGAAATTCACCACCCCAAAACCCGTTTCTTCATCCCATCCGGGTGCCTTCAAATCGATCGCACTTCCAGTCAAAATGTCAATCACTTGGGTAGCATTCAAATCAGGATTACTCTCCCAAACCTTAGACGCCATCCCCGCAGCCTTAGCCGCCGCAGCCGAAGTACCCGCCATCGTGCCTAAATCATCGCCAACAGTCGATAAAGTCGGATTGTCGATCGAACCACCGGGCACTAAAATATCCAAACCGTAGCCGTAACTCGAATAATCCGATCGCCCAAATCCATCCGACGAACCAACCGTGATAATATTGTCAAACTCCTGAGAAGATTGACCCAAAACCGACATCACACCGCCATCATTACCCGCCGCTACAACTAACAGCACCCCATTTTGACGCGCATTTTCTAACACAGCCCGCTCTCTGGGTGTAAACTCGTAACGAGTGGTAATGCTACCATCAGCATTTTTCTGAGTTAAATCGAGGGGAAGAAGTGCGATCGCATTCTTTTTCTTTTGCGCCTTCGCCTCACTCACAAAATCATTTAAAGCTAAATCCCATTCCCCAGAACCAATTGCCCGACTTAGATAAACATTCGCCTTATCGTTGTAGCCGTCAATGCCTTTGTCGTTGCCTTGAATTGCACTCACTAAACCCCAGCTAAAAGTGCCGTGTTCGTTACCTGTACCGGCAGTAAACAAAGGATTGCTGTCTTTGTCGATGCGATCGCGCCCCAATGTCACTTTAGAGTAATCCAAATCGGGATTGTTCGTCGCAAACCCAGTATCGATGATGCCGATAAATGCGCGATTTTCTGGTGGCGAACTAATCGGTAAATCGGGTTCAACAGGTGGTTCCGGGTTGATCGGCTGCGACATATCATCGATCGGCTCAAGTCCAACTAGAGGCGGTTCCGAGGCGATCGTAGGCGGTTGCACTGGTGGTGTTGGAGGGGCGATCGGCAGCGTTGCTACAGGCGGTGTTGTCGCAACAGGCGGCGTTTCCACAGGAGGCGCGACAGCCACAGGTAATGTTTCCACAGACGGCGTTGTCACGGGAGGCGCGATAGCAACCGGCGGTTTTGTTTCTACAGGCGGCGCGACAGCCACAGGCGGTTTTGGATCAATCGGTGGCGTTTCCACAGGAGGCGCGACAGCCACAGGCGGTTTTGGATCAATCGGTGGCGTTTCCACAGGCGGCGCGACAGCCACAGGCGGTTTTGGATCAATCGGTGGCGTTTCTACAGGAGGCGCGATAGCCACAGGCGGTTTTGGATCAATCGGTGGCGTTTCCACAACAGGCGCGATAGCCACAGGCGGTTTTGGATCAATCGGTGGCGTTTCCACAACAGGCGCGACAGCCACAGGTGGTTTTGGATCAATCGGTGGCGTTTCCACAACAGGCGCGACAGCCACAGGTGGTTTTGGATCAATCGGTGGCGTTTC
>NZ_JAUBWA010000204.1:6898-7445 GCF_036702825.1 Microcoleus sp. A003_D6
CACAGGAGGCGGTTCCACAACCGGCTGCTTGGATTTGACATAATCGATCAATTTTTTGCCACCATCAAGCTTAGTCCAATCTTTACTTGGATCGATCACTTTCTCTATTGCCGGTGCTTTACCAGTCGCACCTGTTAAATTGAAAACCAAATCGTTGTAATCTTTATCTGAACCCTGATCGACGCGCTGATCTTCCATCGCAAATGCCTTGCCGTTGCCAGTAACATCTGCTACTTGACCGTACAACCAAGCATCATCTGGATTAGTGCTAGATAATGACAACAGCGGGCGTTTGTCACCGCCGGCACCGGGATTTTTAAACACATCTTGCACAGTACCATTTGGCACCAGCATCACCGCAAAAGCCTCGCCCGGTTTCATCCCAAATGTTTTCTGCCCGCTGTACTGCCCCTGGTTATAATTTGCCTCTCCCAAGCTGCCATTAAATAGTGGATTTGCACCTTCTGTGGCATTGGTGACAAGTTAAGGCTGTAAGTCTTTTGTCAAGAGGTTTTCAGAGAATTGTTGAAAAAGAACTGGTCAGACC
>NZ_JAUBWA010000205.1:0-7349 GCF_036702825.1 Microcoleus sp. A003_D6
CTTTTATCCCCGCTTTACCTTGTTAGTTGCTACCTACCAAAATAGGGGATATGCTTTTACCGCTGCACTTGCGGACTAGGACTTGGGATGACCCGCACCTAGATATGTATTTAGTTGTTATGGCTCTGTAGCCATACTAGCCATCCCTGAGTAGTGTTACTCATTTAGACTAAACGAATCGCACATGTAAGAAATTTATTAAAAGAAACTGAATATGAAAATGACAAAATCACTGCATCCGATGGAAACAATTTATTAGGTATTCCTCTATTTGAATACTTTTGTCAAAGTACCGCCGAAAAGACTGAAAAACCAGTCTGTCATATTCTAGTTTTGCTAAATTATCAGGATGAAAATGATAATCTAAAGAACTTATCAAAACACTATGAAGATATTGTCGATTTACTCTGTAGCTACCATAAAATAAAATTTGTTTATCAACAAGCAGAAGTTAGCTATCAAGCTGCTCTGGAATTTTCTCAGCAAATAGAGCAAAAAATTACTGAATTTGTCGGTTATGTTGCAGATAAAAATAATAACTTAGATAAATTTAGTAAAATGTTGGATGAATTGCCATTGTTAGCTCTGGAGCATTCTAAATATTGTGGAGAATTAGAAGTGCATCGAACTACTATTGAAATCAATCAACAAACCTATCAAGACTCTCTCCAGAAACTATTAGACTCAGGTTCGAGCCTAGATTCATGGCAGAAATTTAGTAACCATGCCAAAAATATTTTTCTCAAACAAATCCAGTGCTGGTTCAACTACATGAGTCCCCGCAAAGAAATAGCACAACAACTCACTGCATCTATTCGAGGTTTGGTGGAGATCGAACAAGCAAAGAGCGATCGCCAACTGCAACAAATTTTACAGGATAATGAGAAAGGAGAGAAAAAGCGCGATCGCAATTTACCAATTACCATAGCCGTTGTCGGTATCGGCATCGGCGTTGCGGGCGTGGTTTCCAGCAGCTACACCTTAGCTGTAGAAAAACCGTGGGCACCGCCATCTTTCCAGCATCCGCTACCGCTGCATCCTTTCTTTGGCGCAGTTATAGTTAGTTGTTTGGGCGGTGGAATCTTGGGAGGGCTTGCTTGGCTGATTGCTCGTAAAGTGCTAAAGTCATCATTCGATAGGCAAAGTGTATCTGGTTCCCAAAGTCAACCAGTTAATCATGTTTTGCAGGAGGCGGAAGAAGTGCGATCGACCAGAGATACAGAAGTTCGATAAGATAGAATTAGGTTCGCCACTGATTAAGCCAGCGAACTTGCCCTTTCCAGTCAGCAGATTGTGTTTCTGAAATCAGGCGATCGATCGAAGCAATTAGACTCGATAATGTCCAACTGTTTTGAGCCGCCAAAATGATGCCGCCATGTTCGGGATAACGCTGAGCTAAAACCTGAAAATCCCGGATATTAAACGTAAAAATACACCGCCGTCGCGCTGTTGCTTCTAGCAATTGAGCCTCATCGCTAGCATCTAAAGCCATCCACTCATTCGGTGTCCGAGTGACATCGTGATTGCGAGATAAAAGGGCGGCTTGCAAAGCTTTAATAGAGGTATCGGCATCTAGATGCAATAGCGGTTTAGACATTAGCAGCTTCGATAATTTGCTCAGCGGCAATAGATGCGTCTATTTCTTGATGGTGAGCCGCATAAAAAGCGAGAACATTGTTCACTCGATCTTCACTTAAGTCATACTCAGTGGCAATTTGGTTTGGAGAAAAACCCCATTTCTGCGCTGCGATGACTACTGTTTGCACCCGCAACCGAGTGCCGCGCAAAACTGGAACGAGTTCGCCGCTAGCGCCGCGCACATACGTGATTTCAGGAAAAGCCGGATCGTCATTCCGCTGGTTGAGGGTAGCGACTTTTTCGGCTACAGCCCAGAGGATAAACTGATCGAAGGAAATGCCTTGGAGTGTTGCCAATTTTTCGGCTTCTTGCTGTAACTGAACGGGTAAGTTTAAGGCGTAGGATGTCATCGATCTAACTTCCGTTTGCTAATATAATTTCATCGGTTCATTCTTTAACAACTTCCATCAACTCTTCAATCAAAACATCGACGGTGCGAGCTATCTTTTGAATTGATGTGATATCAACCGTTGCTAGTCCTTCCGATCGAGCCTAGTGCCTGACTGTGCTGTACGGAACCTCGGATCGATCGGCCACATCCTTTAGCGTCCATCCTTTTTCGTCAGCCAACTCTCGAATTCGGAACCTAACTAATCCCATTCTGCCTATTGACAACAGATCGATACCTGATGATACTATGATACCAACACAACTGACATATCGCTATCCGTGAACGGTGAGTATTCAGCCAAACGTTCCCATAGAAACTCAATTAGCAGGACTCGGACAGCTCAAGGATCTTAGAAGCAACCCAAACCTCAAAGGTGTTGACATCAACTTTTTGCTGAAGCAAACACCGAATCAATTAGAGGAAATGCTAAACAATCAAGATATCGAACCCAAAACCTACAGGCAGATTATGAAAGCCTTTGAAGGTCGAGATTTAGGCAAAAGAGGTAAAAACAGATGAAAACTGAGCCCAACATCCAAATCGCGATCGAATACAAGCTCAATCACAGTATTCATTGGCAATCCGTCGAGTTAACACCCTCAGAGTATTTTGACCTCGAACCAGATGAGAATATTGAATTAGATTGCATTCCCAAATACAATCATGCCATTGAATACCTCGATTTTCAACCCGATCGAGTAGTCGCGACCAAACTTATATTAATTGACCAAATAGTACAATCCAAACGTTTGATTGTTGAGAGATTCTGGAATGGTGGAGAAAACCGATTAATTGAGCGCACCGATATAGGAGCAAATACTTACTGGGAACTGATCCTGGAACATCAAATAAGTAAAGACCCACTTTTGTGGGAAATTGTGAGGTTAGGGCGAGAAAATGGAATTGTAACACCTTGGTATCACGGTTTCTTGCAAGATAATGATGATGGATCTCAGACAGAAACTAAAGTTGACACAGAAGGCAATTTAGCCTGACACAAAAAATTCAATTGAAATGCACAACAGCTTAATACCTGTAACGATATTTTTTCCTTGGGACTCACGCCGCCCAATAAAACAACTGTCAACAGCAAAAACCGTCAACAGTTGTTTTACATATTTAATGCGGATGGCGAGACTCGAACTCGCAAGGACATAATGCCACACGCACCTCAAGCGTGCGCGTATACCAATTCCGCCACATCCGCTCTTTCTGGCAATCTCCGGGATTTTTGCGTTACGAGTTAAAGATTCACAGGTTGAGGTTCCTGACATTTAACTTGTGACTTGCCCTTTTGCACCGCCGATTTACAATCATAGCACCACTACCAGCCAAATGTAAAATAAATTTTTATGAACAATTTCTGCAAAACCATTATCCAGAACATACCGAAAGGCATTATTGTACAGAATATTGAGTGAATTAAGCAGCGAAGATGGGGTTCTCTAAAATTTTAATCGCTAATCGGGGAGAAATAGCTCTCCGCATACTGCGCACCTGCGAGGAAATGGGGATTGCCACGGTCGCCGTTCACTCCACCGTAGATAAACACGCCTTGCACGTCCAGTTGGCAGACGAAGCCGTTTGCATCGGCCCCCCCACCAGCAGCAAAAGCTATTTAAACATCCCCAACATTATCTCCGCAGCACTGACGCGCAACGCCGCAGCCATTCACCCCGGTTACGGCTTCCTCTCGGAAAATGCCAGATTTGCCGAAATCTGCGCCGACCATCAAATTACCTTCATCGGCCCAACTCCTGCCGCGATGCGGGCGATGGGCGACAAATCCACCGCCAAAGAAACGATGCAGCGAGTGAAAGTTCCCACAGTTCCCGGTAGCGAGGGATTGCTGGCAGACGATCGCGAAGCTTTGGCAGTAGCCCGCGAGATCGGCTATCCTGTGATGATCAAAGCCACCGCCGGCGGTGGTGGCCGCGGGATGAGGTTAGTGAGAGAAGCATCCGAACTCCCCAAACTATTCTCCGCAGCCCAAGGCGAAGCCGATGCAGCCTTCGGCAACCCCGGACTTTACCTCGAAAAATTCATCGAAAAACCCCGGCACATCGAAATCCAAATCCTCGCCGACAACTACGGTAACGTCATCCACCTCGGCGAGAGAGATTGTTCGATTCAGCGGCGACACCAGAAACTCCTCGAAGAAGCCCCCAGCCCAGCCCTCACCCAGAAACTGCGAGATCAAATGGGTCACGCCGCCATTGCCGCCGCCAAATCCATCAACTACACGGGTGCGGGGACTGTCGAATTTCTGCTTGACAAATCGGGCAAGTTCTACTTTATGGAAATGAACACCCGCATCCAAGTCGAACATCCCGTCACCGAGATGATTACAGGTCTCGATTTGATAGCCGAACAAATTCGCATCGCGCAAGGCGAAAAACTGCAAATCAAGCAAAACCAAGTAATTCTCAGCGGCCACGCGATCGAGTGCCGCATCAATGCTGAAGACCCCGATCGCAACTTCCGGCCCCATCCGGGCAGAATCACCGGCTTTTTGCCTCCCGGCGGCCCGGGCGTGCGGATGGACTCTCACGTTTATACCGATTACGAAATACCCGCTTACTACGATTCTTTAATCGGTAAATTGATAGTCTGGGGGCGCGATCGACCGACAGCCATCCGCAGGATGAAACGGGCATTGCGGGAGTGCGCCATCACCGGCGTTCCTACCACCCTAAGCTTCCACCAAAAAATCCTCGATAGCCCGGAATTTCTCAGCGGCGAAGTTTACACCAATTTCGTCGAACAGTTTATGAACCAAAACAGTCATTAGTCATTGGTCATTAGTCATTGGTCATTAGTCAATAGTCATTGGTCATTAGTCAATAGTCATTGGTCATTAGTCATTGGTCATTAGTCATTGGTCATTGGTCATTGGTCATTAGTCATTGGTCATTAGTCAATAGTCATTGGTCATTAGTCATTGGTCATTAGTCATTGGTCATTAGTCATTGGTCATTGGTCATTAGCTAATAGTTCCTAGTAAAGGCTTATTTCTAGTTGGCGATCGCACTCGCCCTGGCTAGAAACCGGGTTTTTTGCGCGATGTGCAGGCTCAAACAAAGTATTTTCGTAAAAAACCCGGTTTCTGCACACCCGTGCGTCTAGGACTAAACTAATGACGTTCCCGAGCGGGGACGATCTGACTAATGACTAATGACCAATGACTAATAACTAATGACCAATGACCAATGACTAATGACCAATGACTAATAACTAATGACTAATGACTCATGACTCTTACATCATCATCGTCAGCAGCCCTTGCTGACCGAGAATCATTTCTCGCAGCAAGCTACAGATACCGACCCAAATAATCGGCGTAATGTCCACCCCGCCGATCGGCGGTACAATCTTTCTAGTTACGGCTAAAAAAGGTTCAGTCGGCCAAGCTATCAAACTCAACGGCAACTTGCTCAGGTTCACTTCGGGATACCAAGTCAGAACTATCCGAAAAATAAAGAGTAAAGTCATCAGGACTAGGACAGAGCCCAGAATCCAACTTGCAACGGTAATACCAGTCATGGGTCTTATCTCGAAATCTTAAGTTTTGTTAAGTCTGCTATTCATAATTTTAACCGTTTCACAGGTGCGATCGAAAGTATAAAATTAACTACCAGCCGGGAAGTCCCGGGCGTATATTTAGAGGGGATTAATCTGAGCGCTGCGCGAATTACCCCGTTGGGAATTACGCCCGCGTGATGAAAGGCTCGTCGGGTGTAGGTACGGAAACCGACAATTATTTATTCTTTTATACCCCAAGATGCTCGGGAAATACTCTGATACTATATTAGCAAGTGGGGGTGGAACTACCTCACTATAAAAAGCCTTTGAAAAAAAGGAAAAAGAAGCCTGCGGTCTAACTGTACTCAGTTGACCGTCAGGTTTGTTCACTAAAAATCAAATTGTTGTAACAAAGGCTTAGAATCTATGACTCCTTCTCTCGCGAACTTTTTGTACAGCCTGCTGGTGGGCGTTGCAGTAGTAGTGATTCCAGCAACGATCGGCCTGATCTTCATCAGCCAAAAAGACAAAATCAAGCGCACCTAAAAAGTGTGGGGGGCTTCCTCTCAGGCGTGAAAGTCAATTTTAGCCTGCACGTCGGGCCTTTCCCCGATCCGAGAAACCTCGGCTACCAGCAACTGTGAAGGCAAAACCTTCAGTTGACTGCTTTCGCTGAGGTTTTTTCCCGTTAAACTCATTATTATACTCACTTCCCAAGCTGTAACCCTGACCGGACGCTGCCCCAGAAAGCACAGTCGGGATAACAGACTTAATGATAGATGTAAAATCTAACTCGCTAACATAGGACAGACATAGGAGATAGGCTAATGGTCAATTTAGGATTGAACTGGAGCAGCCTGTTAGGGATCATCCTAGCAGTAGCAGGGGCAGGACTGTACTTTCTGCGATCGTGGCGTCCCAAACTAGCCCGAGACCACGATATTTTTTTTGCAGCAGTCGGCCTGCTGTGCGGCGGTATTCTGTTATTTCAAGGATGGCGGCTTGACCCAATTCTGGCATTCGGTCAATTTCTGCTCACTGGTTCCGCCATATTTTTTGCAGCAGAAAGCATTAAGCTGCGGGGAGCAACCACAGCACAAGCCAAAAGTCGCGCCCAATACGTAGATGAAGAGCGATCGGTCAGCAACGCCTACGCTTACGACGGCTACGATTCCGAAATCGAGCAGCTAGAACCAGAGGAAGACTACCCGCAGCGTCCCCGGATTAGAGGCAGCCAAGACAACCGTTCCTCCCGCGAAGCCTACGACGATGAACCCCGCCGCCGTCCCTCGAATCGCAACGGCAGCATTAACAACTCCAAGCCAGAGTCGATCGATCGATCGTCCTCGCGCAAACGTCCCGCCCGCCCGGAAGCCCCGCCCGCCCAAGGGTCTGACAACTGGGACGTTTCAGACAACCCCGAAGAAAGACCGGCCCGCAGCCGCAGCAATCGCCCCCCTGCTTCGGAAAACCGCAGTTCCGAGACTGCGCCGAGAACCAAAAAAACCCGTCCTGCACAAGCATCTAGGTCTCGCCCCAGCAACCGCGACGACGTGGAAGCACCGCCGTCTGACTACGTGGAGTATCGACCTGTAGAATACCCGGAAGACCAACCGGACAATTCCCCCAATTTCGACAAATAGGCAAACATAAGTAGGTGGGTAAAACTAAACATTTATCCCGCAGCTCCGGCTTGGGACACCGCAGAACTCTAAGTTGCGTTTATTAGACCTCTTGCAAAAATAACTAGGACGGGCTCTCCGGCCCATCCCACAAAAAACATTTTTCCTTGTGGAAC
>NZ_JAUBWA010000206.1:0-7264 GCF_036702825.1 Microcoleus sp. A003_D6
GTTTTATGCCGGTCCATTTTTTTTGAGGCCCCATAAGCGACACCCTCTGGGCTATACAGAACTTTTCACTGTCCAGTCCAATTCTTAAAAGGAGTAACTCCAATGGCAACGTATCTCTCTCCCGGTGTATACATAAGAGAAGTTTCTTCCGGTTCGGCTCCCATTGCTGGAGCTGGAACTAGCACAGCCACTTTTATAGGTGTTGTGCCCGATAGGATTACTATTCCTACTGCGCCTGTCATTTCTAAGGAAGAAAATCTACAACAAGTTCCAGCTGCGGATTCGACTGCAAGTGCGGATGCACTTTTTAATTGGGAATCACACCCAGGTGTGAATAATCTAGGTGATTGGGACGTATGGGTTGGTGATCGTAAGCTAACAAAGGATCAGGACTTTACAATCACCCACCCAGCAGATATGTCCAAGCGACAACCTGCCAAAATTACATTAAAAAACAGCTTACAAACAAAGACGGTCAAAATCAAGTATATAGTGTTAGCCAATCAAATTACTAATGAAATAGTTGGCGAAGTTGCAGAACGTATTGATGGTGAACGAAGGGAATTTAAACTAAAACAATATCCAGTTAACACAGCCCAAAACACATACACTATCAAGATTGACGGAGAAAAAATTGTTGACGTAGAAATTAAACCTGATGATACAAATCGCGTTGCTAAATTCACTTTAACATCTGAGCAGATGAAAGATCGGCACAAAAAAACTATTACTGTCGATTACCAAGTAACTTTTCCAACTTTTCGACCTATCCCATCTGAAGAGGTGAAACTGTGTACCAATTTTAAGGAGTTCAAAAATTTCTTTGGAGATTTTTCTGCCGATACAGGCCAAAACTGGCTAGCACATGCAGTTTATGGTTTTTTTAACAACGGCGGAACTCGCTGTTATGTGATGCGAGTCGAAAACAAAGATAAAATTACTGATACTTTGTTAGAAAGTTTGGAAGCGATCGATGAAATAGCCATTGTCGCTGCACCGGGTTGCAGTATCAGTGATGGGAAGAAAATTGCTGAACATTGTCAAAATATGGGCGATCGCTTTGCTATTTTAGACTGTGCCGAAGGCGATACGAGCAGCGCTATTATTAATAAAAAGCCGGATAACTCCGACTATGCTGCATTCTACTTCCCTTGGATTCAAGTTTTTGACCCAGCTACAAAAACGGCGCATCCGGATGGGGATGGACTAATATATGTACCGCCCAGCGGTCACATTGCTGGAATTTACGCTCGCGTAGATGCACAAAGGGGTGTATATAAAGCACCAGCGAATGAAATTGTGTTGGGAGCGCTGGGACTCAAGCAAAATCTCAGCAAAAATCAACAAGATGGTCTAAATCCCCAAGGAATCAACTGCATTCGCAATCTCAACGGCAATATTCGGGTGTGGGGCGCGCGCACCATTGGAGGCGATGCCAATGGCGAATTCAAATATATTAATGTCCGTCGCCTATTTAACTATCTGAAAAAGTCGATCGACCAAGGGACACAGTGGACGGTATTTGAGCCAAATTCTCCGGAACTGTGGGCAAAAATCCGTCGGAACGTGACTTCTTTTCTGATGACCCTTTGGCGTAGCGGTGCTCTGTTCGGCAATACACCCGAACAAGCTTTCTACGTTAAGTGCGATGAGGAAACTAACCCCCCTGAATTGCGCGAACAAGGACAAGTTATCACTGAAATTGGTGTGGCTATAGTCAAACCGGCAGAGTTTGTCATCTTCAATCTCAGCCAGTGGGCAGGGCCAGGTAAATAGTAGCGATTTTCCAGGGGAAGTTAAAATGCTGACGGATCAAAAACGACGTACAACACCAGGTGTCTACCTGGAGCAAATATTTCCTGCCCCTTCTCCCGAGTTAATCACAGGAGTCCCTGCATTCTTGGGTGTGACGAAAGTTAAAGATGCCGAAAAAAAAGAAAAAGAAGAAGATCCTAATCAACCGAAGCTATTAAAGCTTTGGCCCCAGTTTGAGCAATTCTTTGTTCAGGCGTCATCTGGAAGTTACCTTGCTCATGCAGTACGCGGTTTTTTTGAAAACGGAGGTCGTCTGTGCTATGTGGTTCCTTTACAAAATGCTGAACAAGAAGCACTTAAACAAGGACTCGCAGCAATAGAATCTCTGGACACCATCGATTTGGTTTGCGCTCCAGATATTATGATGCGAAGTTCGGAATCGCACTGGGTAGAAGAGATGCAGACACTTGTTCTGGATCATTGCGATAAGATGGGCGATCGCTTTGCTATTCTGGACTCACTGCCTAATAAACAGGAAATAACCAAACAAAGAGATAGCCTGCAAAGCAATAACGGTGCTTTGTACTTCCCCTGGATTAAAGTTTTGGACCCAGCTACCCCTACCCCGAAACTTATAGAAGTTCCGCCTTGCGGTCATATTGCTGGAATTTACGCTCAAAGCGATCGCACTTATGGTTTTCCTCAGACTCCAGCTAATTATCCCTTAGAAGGAGTCTTAGATTTGAGCGTTTCCTTGTCTAGCGATGAGCAAGACGCATTAAACCCAAAGAACAACTCAAATGAGCCACCAAGCATAAACTGCTTGCGCGTCTTCAAAGGTAGAGGCATTCGCATTTGGGGAGGTCGCACTTTAAGCCAAAATCCAGATTGGCAATATATCAACGTCCGGCGATTATTCTTAACCGTTCTTCGCTGGATAGAGAGAAACTTAGAGGATGTTGTCTTCGAGCCAAATGATTTCAAATTGTGGGTGCGTATTGAGCGCGAATTAACCACTTATTTAGAATCATTACTGCGAAAAGGCGCATTGCAAGGACGAACTCCCCAAGAAGCGTTTTACATTAAATGCGACAGCGAAACTAATCCGCCAGAAATGCGCGATATCGGAACAGTTGTCACGGAAATTGGATTAGCACCGACTAAACCCAACGAATTTATTGTCGTTCGTCTCATCCACGGGACGGCTGGAGTTAATTCAACCACTCAACCTTAATAATTTTGAACAGGAGGATTCACCATGCCAGATCTAAAAGCCCCCCACAAACCCGATCCCTATTCAAGTTATCGCTTCTGGGTTGAATGGAATGGCATTATCCACGCTGGTTTTCGAGAATGTAGCGGACTCAACTCCACCCAAACTCCCGCCGAATATCGGGAAGGAACCGATCCGCCAACCGTCAGAAAACTGCCAGGTTTAGTGACCTACAACAATATCAGCCTCAAACGAGGCATAACCAATAATCAAGAACTCTGGAAGTGGCGGGAAAATACAGTGAAAGGGGGTGCTGAGTACAGAAAAGATATATCCATTGTTCTCTTAGATGAAACAGGTCAAGAAAAAATTCGCTGGAATTTAACTCATTGCTGGCCTGTCACTTGGTCGGGGCCTGACTTTAATGCGACTTCTAATGAAGTGGCCGTTGAGACTTTAGAAATTGCCCATGAAGGCATCAGCGTTGATAAATGGTCGTAAGTTTAAATTCCCCCATGATACCGCAGACTGAATTTCCCTTTACTTTACCTCAAGGATATATAGACCCGGAAGGTAATGTCCATCTAGAAGGAACGATGCGATTGGCTACTGCATTCGACGAAATTGCACCACTGCGAGATCCGCGCGTTCAATCAAATTCAGCTTATTTGGTGATTATTCTTCTATCAAGGACGATCGTTCGGTTGGGAGATGTCGAACATATCAATCCGAAAATGATTGAAAACCTCTTTTCTGCCGATTTGGTTTACTTGCAAGATTTCTACCAGCGCATCAACCAAAACGGTCACAGTCGCTTCCTCGTGGCTTGTCCTCATTGTCAAGGAGAATTTGAGGTTGAAACTGTGCCAGCGGGGGAGTAGTTTGCTACCCCTCAGAACGATTGCTTGAGGAGGTAGCTTATATTGCCTATCACTTTCACTGGTCTTACGAACAAATTATGAGATTTGAACACCGAGAAAGACAGCAGTGGGTTGCTGAAGTTATGCGAATCAATCAAACGTTAAACGAGAGATTGGGGTCTAGTTTTTAGAAGAGGAGTTATTCAGGAGGAAATTGTGGAAAAAACACTGTTAAATGTGGGTTTAAGTTTCGCAAATAGTTTAACAGGTATTCGTTTAGATCCTTATAACGGTTCTAATTTTTATCTCGAAATTGAAGGGTTAATAACGGGTGGTTTTAGTGAGGTTACGGGGCTGGAAAGCGAAATTGAATTAGAATCCTATCAAGAAGGAGGAGTGAATGGATATAGCCATCAATTTCCCAGACGCACTCGATACCCAAATCTTGTGTTAAGTCACGGTCTGACATCGAACGATACGCTTTGGACTTGGTATCAATCGACAACTCAAGGCAATATTCAACTTAAAAATGTTACGATTATTTTGCTGACCCGCCAACAAATTCCTGTGATGTTATGGAATTTTAAAAATGCTTATCCTGTGAAGTGGTGTGGCCCTACTTTTAATGCCAGCCATGCTAATGAAGTGGCGGTTGAAAGACTGGAGTTGATTCACCAGGGTATTGATAAACCTGTAACTTTTGGCTCGAAGGGATTGGGTATAAATTATGTCACAACTTAAGCGCTCTTTAACTGAAAAAACGAATTGGCAGGATGGGATTGATCAAAAGTTCCAAGCGCGACTGATGCGCCCTTTAGAAAAGCCAGGGCTGATTAATACTTCTGTGTTAGCAGGAGCAATTATTTCGCGATCGCACCGATTGAGCGATCGGCTACCCTTACTCGCACAAATGGATCGGCGCTGGTGTAGCGTAACGACTCAATCAGCGAATCATCTTCCCCTCGTTTACGCTCATCCTCTACCTATTCCAGACAATAATGGAGAAAAACTTAATCTCTCAGAAACTTCATCTATCCCCAAAGTACAGCGAAAAGAAGTACCAATTATTCAAGCAAAATTTGCTCCTGGTAGCGAATCAACCTTACTTCATAACTTGCCTCGGCAAAGCTCGCAACTAAGTGAAGTAAACTACCATAAACAAAATTACATTCCTAAAAGTATTTCAGAAACTCTAGCCGAATCTTTGGATTATATTAATTCAGGTTCAAGAAATTTAGAGAATATTGGTCAGCCGAATCAGTCAGCTACTCCGATAAATTCAACTTCTAACTTAGAGTTTTCCAATATTTCAGTTAACCAATTGCCTGTTGTTCAGGCTAAATTAGACTCAGCCACTCCATCTGCCGATATATTATCCCCAAGTAGGCCCGGAAAGTCAGTTAGCAGCGAACTGGGGGAATCAACACTTCCTCTAGTTAAGTTTACGCCGGACTCGATTTCCGAAATGGCATCGCCAACTGCTCTTGTGTTTGGCGAAATAATGGCAGATCGGGTATTGAAAAATGAAGGGTATGGCTCTACAGTAAAAGTAATAAGTCAGGCTACCCAAACTCGAAATATGCTATTAACTCCTACGGAGGAGTTGGGCGCAAAAAAGACGGACTTAACCGGACGAAATTCACAGTTATTAGTTAAGCCAAATATAGTCCCTAGTTGGAAGGGATTGGATACCCAACTTTTATGGTCTGTTCCTCCATTACCCAGGAACAGAACAGTAGCAGCTAATGGGAGCCAGGATTTAGTTACTAAACCCTATAACCCAGGAGAAAAGGCAGAACATAGAAAAGCAACTGAAGTTGCGATCGCCAGAACTGTTCCCCATACTGAGCCTAACAATTGTGCCAGCTCTTTTCCCAATAGTTCTGCAAGTTCAGCTATACAAGTACAGTATTCGTCTCCTACTCAGACAAGCAGCCAAACTCAGATTGACCTGGATAGTTTAGCAGACAAAGTAGAGCGTAAACTGATACGACGGCTCGCGATCGAAAGTGAGCGAAGAGGACAAAAACGATGGCGCTAGAAAAACTAAAAATTCTAATTGAAGACCAAACCCAAGGAAAACCAAATAAAGAAATACAAGCCTTGTTCAATCCCAACCAAGTGACAATTAGCAAAACAGGTTGGCATGAAGATACCGACAAGGGCTTAGTTGCTAGTCGCGCACCAGCCACTTTAACCATTGAGTTATTTTTTGACACTACAACTTTAGGGAAATATCCGCCAGAAAACGTTCAAAACTATACTAATCATATTTACAGCTTAACTCTGATTGGGAAAAATGCCAGACCCCCTTTATGTCAAATAATTTGGGGTAAAAATGTTTTATTGCCTCTGGGAATCCTTAAATCTTTAACTAAAACTCTTACCCACTTTTTAGAAGATGGAACTCCCGTTGCTGCTAAATTAAGTTGCAATTTTGAGGAGTGGCAAAACCCCACACAACAGAAAAAAATTGAAAATCCAATAGACGACCCGATTCGGATTGTTAAGCAAGGAGAAACTCTCAGCAGCATCGCCGCACAAGAATATAACGATCCTGCTCTGTGGCGGTTAATTGCCAAAGAAAATAAGATGGATAATCCGCGTTTATTGGAACCCGGTACCTCTTTGACGATACCGCCAAGGCGTGCGGATAGCATTACGCAAGGGAGGCAATAATTACAGTGCCTAACCCCAGTGGAGTTGACTCATTAGTTCCTAAGTTGAACGTCCTGATTAAAGGAAACCGCTTACCTATGGAAACAAAGGTGGATATACTCTCCGTAACCGTTTCCGAAGATTTGGACATACCCGCTATGTTTACCCTCGAATTGGTGAGCTGGAATCTGGTAAAAAGCCAAATTACTTGGGCAGATAGTGAATTGTTCGATATTGGGAATACGATCGAAGTTCAAATGGGGTACGGGAACACTTTAAAAACTTTAATTGTTGGAGAAATTACCGGATTAGAACCGGAATTTTCCCAAACGGCAACTCCAAAATTAGTGGTGCGGGGCCACGATTTGCGCCACCGACTGTTAAGGGGCAGTAAAACTCGCTCTTTTACCCAGATGAAAGATAGCGATATTGCTAGTAAAATAGCTGGAGAACAAGGAATTAGTTGCACAGTTAAAGATACCAGTATAAAATTAGAATATATTTTCCAAGCCAACCAAACTGATTTAGAATTTCTCCAGCAACGGGCTAAGCGCATTGGGTATGAAGTAACACTAGAAGGCAAAACCCTATACTTTCGATCGCACCAAAATAATACTCAAAAAGTTTTGACACTCAATCGAAGCGACGATTTAATAGAATTTTCGCCTCGATTGAGTACGATGAGCCAGGTGGGACAGGTAGGGTGCATCTCACTTTGGCAAATATATCAAATTGAAAGTTGACCGTTGAGGTAAGCACAGCGAAGAGAAAGGATAGA
>NZ_JAUBWA010000207.1:0-7187 GCF_036702825.1 Microcoleus sp. A003_D6
ATTTTTTTTCTTGTGGAATGGGCCCCAGAGCCCGTTCCAGAATTTGATTAAAAGGATTTTTGCAAGAGGTCTATTGAAGAAAAAACGCAATTTAATGATATAATTAAATTGCGTTTTTTTTCTTTTATCTTCCTTCGCCTCTTGGCAATTCAAGAACTTGGTATTTGAAACAATCCCAACTCAAACAATCCCAAATCTAAAATCTAAAATCTAAAATCGCCAGGTGGACTAACAAGAGTTTAAAAGAAGAACAAAGCAGCTAGCATTGAGAGTTATTAAGCTAGTAGATGCGCTGCCAAAAGGCTTAGCTTCTCAGGTAATTGGCAAGCAGTTAATACGTTCAGCAACTTCTGTAGTAGCCAATTATCGCTCGGCTTGTCGCGCTAAATCAACAGCAGACTTAATTCCTAAACTCAGGATAGTGGAAGAAGAAGAAGAAGAAGAAGAAGAAGAAGAAGAAGCGGATGAAAGTCTTTACTGGATGGAGCTAATAGTTGAAGCTGAATTGGTAGATGCCACTAAATTGAAAAGTATAATGTCAGAAACTAATGAAATTTTAGCGATGACAGTTGCATCCATCAAAACCTTAGTAAGTAAGAACCAAACAGCAAATCGCAGATAAAAAAATCCCTCAATCCCTCAATCCCTCAATCAATCCCTCAATCCCCTAATCTAAAATCTAAAATCTAAAATCGCAAGATGGACTTACTTAGATCGCTCCCCATAGGATTGTACCTAGAACAACCCGTAACCTGGCTCCACCGTCTCGACTCCCGCGTAAAATTAGCTTGGTTGATGACATTTCTAATCGCGCCAATCCTCGCCAATCCCATCTGGCGGTTGATGCTAGTAGGAATGTTAATTATCCTGACACTAACAGCATCAATTCCCCTGCGCGTGTGGAAACAGCAAATGGGAGTGCTGCTGCTATTCTGCATTTTAGTATTTTGCCTCAGCGCGATCGCCCCCGACGCACTCCCCTCAGAACACCAGCCCCGCATCCCCGCCGACGAATTAACCTTTTCCCAACAGCCCGCAACCCTTCCCGAACCAGCCCCCAAAAAACCCTGGTACAAACCTTTTAACTTAGGCTCAAACTCCCCAATCCAAAATCCAAAATCCAAAATCCAAAATTCCCTTCCCCAACCCACAAACTACAGTTACGTTTTATTCAAACAAGGCCCGATTAAAATCACCCGCAAATCCCTAGATTTAGCTATCAACGTCAGCACCCTATTTTTCACAGTAATTTACAGCACCAACCTCTACCTCCTTACCACAGCCAGCGAAGAAATCACCAGCGCGATCGAAAACTTAATGCAGCCTCTGCGCCGCTTGAACTGGCCTGTCACCGAAATAGCACTAACATTAACGTTATCTTTGCGCTTCATTCCCCTAGTATTGGAAGAAGTACAAAATTTAGTGCGATCGGTCAGTACCAGAGCCATCAACTGGAAAAAACTCGGATTTCGCCGCGCCGCTCAAGTTTGGTTGATGATAGCCGAGCGGCTGTTAGAAAACTTGCTCCTGCGAGCCGAACAAATTGCCAGCGCCATGAAAGTTCGCGGCTTCACCAGTCCCGATCGACACCGCGTAGAATGGCACCAGTTGCACTTCAAAATCCGAGACTGGATAGCCCTCGGCTGCTTGCTCGTGCTCTGGAGCGCCCGCTTAGTTTGGGGTTGGGACAGTTAAGATTTTAGATTTTAGATTTTAGATTTTAGAATGACTGATGAAGCTAGTGGTTGGGATCGCGGGCCTATATTTGAGTAAGTTTTGTTTGGTACGCGACAGTCCTGCTAAAGTAATGGAGACGAATATTTACAGATCCAAAACCTTGAACATCTATCTCGGGACAGATATTGTATACGTTCCCCGCATTCAAGCCGCATTAGACCGCTTTGGCGATCGCTTCCTCGAAAAAGTTTACACGCCCGCCGAACAAAGAGATTGCGGGCAACTAAATTCTCAACGCAGCAGCATTAAAGGTAAAATGAATCGAGTTTCCTGCAACCAACTAGCGGGGCGCTGGGCAGCCAAAGAAGCTGTTGTCAAAGCTCTAGGCACAGGATGGCGGGGAATACGGTATGCAGATGTGGAAATTCGGCGCTCCGAAAACGGTGCTCCAAACGTGCAACTGCACGGGACAGCAGCAGCACGAGCCTGTGTTTGGGGAAATTGCCAGTGGCAGTTGAGCCTCAGCCACGACGGAGACTATTGCACGGCTACGGCGATCGCCCTTTGCACCCCGCCTGAGAACAACCCCGTCCCCACAAACACCGAAACTAACACCTAAAATCTAAATCTTTAATCTAAAATTGACCGACTATAAACTTGAATGACTACCGAAACTTACCTGAATCATCCCAACTTTGGCCTCCTCTTCAGGGTATCCAAGGTTGAAGACAGCCAAGAATTATTTACCACCCTATACGCCCAGCGCCTATTTTTTTTGGTAACAAACGGCCCTGGCGGGCTGAGATTTGAACCCATCAGTCGCTCCGACGCTCGCCTTATGGTCGAAATTCGCCTGCGAAGCCTCCGTCGCAGCGGTCAATATCAGGAGTACGACCAATTGCAGGCGATTCACAAGCGCACGTTTCTATAGCAAAAATCGGTAATTCGCAATCGGTAATTGGTAACTTGTTGACACTCCCCACGCATAGAATGCGGGGGATTCTTCTCTCACAGGCTCGACTCTAGACCGATATTACTATCGATCCCCGATAGAACGCCTCCAGAAGCAGTTTTACTCACGGGCTGCCCGACCGCAAGGATACCTCTGTCTCTAATTACTTGTGCTGCTGCTGTATCCCGATGAGTGGTGTACCCGCACGACTGACAACTGTGGATTCTGACATCCAAGGTTTTCTTACCAGTATGGGTTCCACATTGGGGGCAAATTTGACTCGTATAGTTTTTATCAACACGAGCAAAATACACCCCGCGCTTCCAACACACATGAGACAGAATCGAGAAGAATTGACCATAGGCTGCATCGAGAGTATGTTTACCAAACATCCCCTTTGCCCAAGCCTTAAAATTGATATCCTCAACGAATATCATTCCTGCTCGGTCACATAACAGATGAGCTAATTTATAGTGCCAATCCTTTCTGGTATCACTAATTTTTTGATGAATTCTAGCAATCTTTTTCTGGAGATTAAGCCAATTATTAGA
The DNA here is from genome assembly GCF_036702825.1 of Microcoleus sp. A003_D6. Taxonomy (NCBI): domain Bacteria; kingdom Bacillati; phylum Cyanobacteriota; class Cyanophyceae; order Oscillatoriales; family Microcoleaceae; genus Microcoleus; species Microcoleus sp. A003_D6. Next base: position 3,181 of record NZ_JAUBWA010000207.1, read on the forward strand.
CCCTTTTCTTTGATGCTTTAATCTTCGTTGCAGTGATTTCAACTCGCGGTGAAGTGCCTGAAAAAATCTCGGTCTGTTGACTAATTCTCCATCTGAAGTTGCGAGGTATTTGTCAAGCCCAATATCTACCCCTAATGGATGTCCTGACGGTGGGCGAGCGGGCAGGTTGACTGCTAACTGGTAGGTGAGCATGACAAAATATCCTGATACCCTTTTAACTACTCTAATTTGCTTGAGTAGAAAACCCTCTGGTGTGGGTCTAGACATTTTCATCCTTACCCACCCAATATACGGCAGGTTAACCGTTCCATTCTCCACTGCTGCATCCTTAACAGCCGGGAAAACAAACGAGCGCATCCGTTTTTTGAAGCGAGGAAACCCATGCCCTCTATCCCACATTGCCACAAATGCCGACTCTAAAACCTTTAAAGTTTGCTGCAATACTTGCGAATGAGGGGTCTTTAATTCGGGACAATGCTTCTTAGCTTCTGACAAACCTTTGCACTGACTAGCATAGGTTGGTCTCGGAGTATCCGGTGAGATAATATACTCACCAACTATCGAACAAGCATTAACAGAAGACTTACGAGAATTAACCCAATCTTTCCGTTCTCGCAAGGCATAGTTATAAACCTGACGACAAACAGACAACCAAATCTCAAATATTTGAACTTGAGATTTGGTCGGACGTAGTTTGTACTCGTGAGTTACTGTTAGCATGATATAATCATATCATGCTTTTAGAAATCAACCAGGATTTTTCTAAGACTGTAGGCTGCCGCATCCGCTGCCGAGTTCATCCCCACGCCTGAAGTCGGGGGCTTTTCTCTCGTTTTCCGGTAATTGGTAACTGTCTCAATTTTCCTTCCCTCCAGTCAAGAGCGTTCAGCACCCATGACCATTGCTTCTCGAATTAACAGCATTCGCCAAAAGTTGCCGGAATCAGTGCGGTTAATTGCCGTTACCAAACAGGTACCGACTGATGCTATCCGCGAAGCATACGACGCCGGCATTCGGGATTTTGGCGAGAGTAAGGTTCAAGAGACTGCCGAAAAACAAAGCCAACTGCAAGATTTGCCGGATATCAACTGGCACTTGATCGGTCACTTGCAAGCGAACAAAGCAGCCAAGGCCTTAGAGCATTTCCAGTGGATTCACTCTCTCGACAACTTAAAACTCGCGACTCGGCTATCGCGCTTGGCGGGCGAACAGTCCTGCTCTCCCCAAGTCTGCCTGCAAGTCAAAATGTTGCCCGACCCGGACAAATACGGCTGGAGCGTCCCAGAACTGCTTGCCTCCCTCTCCGAACTCAACAATTGTCAGCACATCAAAATTCAAGGTTTGATGACAATACCTCCGGTGGGATTAGATGACTCGCAAATCTTAGAATTGTTTAACAGCACCCGCGAACTTGCTGACAAAATCGATCGGCAAAATTTTCCCCGCATTCAAATGCAGCAGCTCTCCATGGGGATGTCGGGAGATTATCATTTGGCAATTCAGGCAGGTGCTACTATGATACGGCTAGGACAAACCTTATTTGGCTCTAGGAAGAGATAGTTAATCGATCTCGGACGATCGAGACAACTTGGGTTAAATATAAATTAGTCAGCGACCCACGACTAGCCCGCAACGCGAGTATAGTCGGGGCAGCAAAGTCGTGACGGAGGGTAAATCATGAATGTTATTTCCAAGCTGCGAGATTTTATAGGCTTCAACAATGAGCCTGAGTACGATTACGAGTACGACGAAACCGAAGGCGATCGCTTTCGGAACGCCTACCAACCGCCTGAACAGAACGCAGCAGCCGCAGCCGCAGCCGCAGCAGAAGAACGCCGCCAAAATAGCAGAATGCGGGAGCGGTCAGTAGTAGGATCGACAGGTACGGATGTTGTTGCACCAACTGGGGGAGTAGGGTCAGTTATGAATAACGTGATTGGAATGCCTGGAGCTATGAACGGGATTTCGGAAGTAGTGGTTATGGAGCCGCGCACCTTTGAAGAGATGCCGGCAGCAATTCGAGCTCTTAAGGAACGCAAGTCTGTGGTTTTGAACCTGACGGTGATGGACCCAGACCAAGCGCAAAGAGCTGTGGACTTTGTGGCGGGCGGTACTTACGCTCTTGACGGTCATCAAGAACGAATTGGCGAAAGTATTTTCTTGTTTACGCCTAGCTGCGTGCAGGTGAGAACTCAGTCGGGTGTGGTTCACGAAGTGCCGCCAGCTCAAGGACGGCCCCGCGCTGCTGCTCCTGCACCGACAGTTTGGCCGGCAGAACAAGCTCAAATGGCTCAGTAGTTATTAGTCATTAGTCAGCAGTCATTAGTCATCAGTCATCAGTCATCAGTCATTAGTCATTGGTCATTAGTCATCAGTGATTAGCAAGTAGCTTTTAACTAGGCAGCTCCTAAATTTTGTATTCCTTTATTCTGGAAGCTTAACTCTTAGTTAAGACTGTTGATTAATAACTACTAATGACTAATGACTAATAACTAATGACTAATAACTAATGACTAATGACTAATGACTAACATAAAATTTGGTACGATCGGCGGCGGGGTAATGGGGGAAGCTCTCTTATCCCGCTTAATAGCACAGAAAGTTTATTTGCCTTCAGAAATATTGGTGAGCGACCCGCAACTCCAACGCCGCCAATTTTTGACAGAGACATACGGGATCGGAACAACAGCCAGCAATCTAGAAGTTGCTGCCGCTACAGAAGTGCTGTTTTTGGCGATTAAACCGCAAGTTTTTGATACGGTAGCTTTGGAGTTGGCTGTGGCGACCGATCGCAAACAGGGAAATAATGGAGAAACGGCTGATTCCCAGCCGGAATCTGTGGTAGTGTCGATTTTGGCAGGAGTGCCGCTCAGCAAGCTCGAACCAGCGTTTCCGGGGCGGGGAGTGCTGCGGGTGATGCCAAATACTCCGGCGACGGTGGGGGCGGGAATGAGCGCGATCGCTCCGGGGAAACTCGTTCAACCGGCTGATTTAGAATTGGTAAAGCGCATCTTTCAGGCCGTGGGAGAAGTAGTGGAAGTGCCCGAAAGTATGCTGGATGCGGTGACTGGGCTTTCAGGTTCCGGGCCCGGTTATGTTGCGATTTTAATAGAAGCCTTGACAGATGGCGGAGTTTGTGCTGGTCTGCCGCGGGCGATCGCCTCTCAATTAGCCCTGCAAACAGTATTCGGTACTGCGAAGCTGTTGCAAGAAACGGGAATGCACCCCGCAGAATTGAAAGATCGAGTTACCAGTCCCGGCGGCACAACTATTGCCGGAATTGCTAAATTAGAGAGTAACGGCTTTCGCTCTGCGCTGATCGAAGCAGTGAAAGCAGCTTGTTTGCGTTCTCAAGAATTGGGTAAATAAAAACAGAGAATTTAAGATGGCTTATAGCGACTTCAAGCTGAAGGAACTTGTCAAGCAATTTGACTTAACTCTTAACGAAAATCAAGATTTATTTGCCGATATATCAGAAGTAGAATCTAGTGAAATTCTGAAAGTAGCGTTGAAAGAAAACGCAGCATTAGCAGTAGATATAAATACGGAAAAAGCTCGTTCCGAACTGATTATCGCACCAATTTTACTTGAAGTTAGGCGGCAATTAAATTATCAAATTGGTCTATTTTCCGGTTCCGAGTTTAATGTAGCTCCCGAAAAAGGATTGAATGGAACCTGCGATTTTTTAATGAGTTTGTCAGCGGAACGCCTGTTTATCAGCGCCCCTGTGATTACGCTGGTTGAAGCTAAAAAAGAAGATATTAAGGCTGGGTTGGGACAGTGTGCAGCCCAAATGTTAGCCGCTCAGTTATTTAACGAAGAGGAGGGAAATAATATCCCAATTATTTATGGAGCCGTGACATCGGGTACTGTGTGGAGATTTTTGAAGTTAGAGGGGAATATTGTTTCTATTGATGCGATCGAATATTATCTAACCCACATTCCGCAGATATTCAGACAAATTTAATAATTTTAAATTTGGAGGCATGAAACCCTGAAATAAATAC
>NZ_JAUBWA010000208.1:0-7109 GCF_036702825.1 Microcoleus sp. A003_D6
ATTTTTCCCTCAATTTGAGTACAACTTTCAACCTTCACTCCAGGCAAGTCTAATATATAGTCCAAATAAAAGTCCATAACAGTAAATGTATTGTTTGTTACATTATACACCATAAAGTTAGGAGAGCCAACTTAGCGCTGAACTTAAACCTTGAAAAAATAGTCCAGCATATAGCCAGTAAGGGTTTCGGAGACTCGACTAGATCTAAAACTGTCCGAAGTATTGCTTATGGGACAAGGATTATGTCTCACCACTACTTCCGTATCACTACCAAGCATCATAACTTGGCTGTACAATAAAGGGTTCTAGCCGTGGGTCGCCCGTATTCTTAGCCTCAAACGCTAAGGATAATGACTACACTTATTACCTAGCAAAGCTTTTAGGCTAGCGGACAGGTCTGTTTAGCAGACCAAGTAAGGAAAAACTATAAATATGGAAAAAAACTATACATTTCAATTCAATCCTTCCACTGCCTTAGAAGCCCTGAAAGCTGGTAAATACGACCCGCTTAACTTCTACGAAGCGCGTTTAGACCTGTTTAACCTCTCGGTAATGGCAGACTATGACCAACTCATTTGCCTACCCACATTAACTGCTATCGACAAATACTGGTATCAGATTGAAACAGCCCGAAAAGTCCTCAGACAAATGGGTGGACGGGCATTACTAGCGGATGAAGTCGGATTGGGTAAAACCATTGAAGCGGGACTAATCATCGCCGAATACTTAGCCAGGGGGATGGTAAAGTCCATCCTAGTGTTAACTCCGGCATCCCTAGTTTCCCAGTGGCAATCAGAGTTAAGTGACAAATTTAATATCGCTAGTATCACCACAGATAACCGCGATCCGCAACAACCGATAGACGAATTTTGGACAAATAATCCGCGAATTATCGCTTCATTAAACACGGCTAAGTCTGCTAAACATTATCTTCACGTCACCAGTCGCACTTGGGATTTGGTTGTTGTCGATGAGGCACACCATCTGAAAAATCGCAGTACCCTCAACTGGAAACTGGTCAACGCCCTCAATAAGCGGTTTATCCTCATGCTCACGGCTACGCCAGTGCAGAACTCCCTTGTGGAACTGTTTAATCTGCTAACCCTCCTCAAACCGGGACTGCTACAAACAGAAGCCGCTTTTAAAAAAGAATACGTCGATTCTAGGAATGGACGAGTCCCTAAAAATCCCGAAAAGTTACGCTCTCTGATGCGGGAAGTTATGGTACGAAATACCCGCGCCCTAGTAGATGTCAAACTGCCCAAACGCTTCGCCACCACAATTACCGTTACACCGTCGGCAGGCGAGGAGAAACTTTACCAAGACTTGAGCGAGTACCTGCGTTCTTCAGAGGACAAACTAGACAGACTCTCCCGTACCAATTTGCTAATGCGTGCTGGTTCATCCCCTGGTGCTTTGGCTGACTCTCTCAAGCAACTGACTCTTCGCTTACCCGATGAAGAACTGAAGTCTTTAGCAAGACGAGCAGCCCAGGTGAAGCAGGTCGAGAAAGCAAAAACCTTAGTAGAGATGCTCTCCAAATCTCGCCAGAAAACCTTAGTTTTCACAACCCATAAAGCAACTAGCACCTATTTGGCTAAAATACTGCAAGCGGCAAATATTCCCTTTGCAGAATTTACTGGCGGAATGTCCCTTAAACAAAAAGATGAGGCTATAGCCGCATTTCGAGATAATGTTTCTGTACTGCTGGCATCGGAAACAGGGGGAGAGGGACGTAACATCCAGTTTGCGAACGCGATCGTTAATTATGACCTGCCCTGGAACCCAATGAAAATTGAACAGCGCATTGGTCGTATCCACCGCATCGGACAAACCCAGGATGTTTTTATTTTTAACTTCTGTCTCAAAGGCAGTATCGAAGAGTATATTCTGCGGATACTGCACGACAAAATTAATATGTTTGAACTGGTAGTCGGAGAGATTGAAACAATTTTAGGCAATGTGGATGATGAATTTGACTTTAGTGAAGTTGTCATGGATATCTGGCTCAAGCATCAAGTTAAACCCGAATTAGATCGAGCCTTTGAGCAATTGGCAGATAATTTGTTGAAAGCTCAAAAACAATATGAGCAAATTCAAGAACTGGATGAACAGATTTTTGGCGAAGATTTTGAAGCTTGAAAAATAGATTTGATTAAATATGTTATCAGACCCAATAATTACTACTTTAGAAAAAATTGTAGCTCTCCATGACGGAATAGCTGAACCGACTGGGGAACACGTTTTAAATGCGCTGTTAAATGAAAACATAGCCTCGTTACTTTCTCTCCCAGAAGAAGTAACTTTTACAACTATCGCTGATGTACCTCAAAGTGTTTTTGTTACTTATCATTCAGAAGTTTTAAATAAATTATCTGAACTATTAGCTGTTAAAGGGCAGATTAGTGCCTTGGGTGTAAAATTTGATGGCTATCTAAAAACTACGGGCTTTGACAAAATCATCCCAGAGAGATTCAAACCTCAAAATGGGTTAATTCGTTTTGTAGATGCTAAACCATCAACCACTCGCTACATTTTATGTAATGTGGCTTACACAGCGAATGCCGAAGAAAAAAGGATTGGTCTAGTTTCGTTTATTATCAATGAAATAACAGGAGTAACACCAGTAGAAATTGGGGATGCTTTATTTTGGGAGTCTGACAGAATGGATGTGGATAATCAAGAAACACCATTATCTATTCCTTTTGATGAGTTGTTGAAGTTAATCGAACATCAAAGTGGAATATTGATTGGAAAATCTTTAGATAATTGGCAGGCTAAATTAACAAGAGCAAGAGCTAGGGATGAAGAAAGACTCAAGGATTATTACAACACGATTAGCTCTGGAATTCGCCACAAGATTGAGTTAAAAAATTTGATTGGTGATGAATTAGACAAAGAATTAGCTCGAATTGAAGCTACTGATAGAGAGCTAGAGAGAAAATTGTTAGATATCCAAGAGCGTTATGCAATGAGTGTAGAAGCTTGGTTGCACAGTGCAATGATTATCCATCTACCTACAGTACATATTCAATGTGAGTTGCAAAGAAAGAAAACGAAACGGACTGTAACAGTAGTTTGGAATCCGTTCACTAAAATTATTGAACCTCTTTGCTGTGAATTATCAGGAGAACCTGTTTACGATTTCTATTTAGACGATCTATCAGCTAAAATTATCTCCCCGACAGTTTGGACTAGATAAGCGCGAAGCTTTTGGCATCACCGTACAAAAAACCTTATCTGTAGTGACTGCAATCATAAGTAGGTTAGTGCCCTGAAGGAAAGGATCGGAGAACAAAACCGCATTCAAATTAAAACAGCAGGGCGAACGCATCTAAATTTTAGATTAGCAGAATATGGTATATTGGAGAATAATTATTGAGTACCTCCGAAACATTTAAGCAGAGTTCGTTCTTATGAAACTCAAACCTAAAATTACCATTGCTGACCACTTTGGAGACCTAGAAGACCCAAGAATCGAGCGAACGAAACGCCATCAATTAATTGATATTATTACTATCTCAATTTGTGCTGTGATTTGTGGTGCTGACACATGGGTGGATATCGAAAGTTACGGTCGCTCTAAATACGAATGGTTAAAAAAATTTTTAGAATTACCGAATGGTATACCTTCACACGACACAATTGCGCTCCTTCTTTTATCGCCTCAATCCGGAGCAGTTTCAGAAATGTTTTTTGAATTGGATTCAATCTATTAGTTGCTTTAAGCCAGGAGAAGTAATTGCAATTGATGGCAAAAGTCTTCGCCATTCTTACGATCGAGGAGGAGATAAAAAAGCCATTCATATGGTCAGTGCTTGGGCAACCAGTCAAAGATTGGTTTTAGGACAAGTTAAAGTTGACAAAAAGTGGAATGAAATCACAGCTATTCCAGCTTTACTAAAAGTATTAGAATTAAATGGAAGCATTGTCACCATTGATGCCCTGGGCTGTCAGAGGTCAATTGTGAAGTCAATTGTCGAACAAGGAGGAGACTACGTAATCACCTTGAACAATAACCAGTCATCTCTGTATGCAAGAGTAAAAGAGTTGTTTGAACAAGCAATGAGAAAGAAATATTCTGGCTTTACACATACAACTTATTCGACCAAGAAAGAGAGTAATCATGGTCGCTCAGAAATCCGACATCACAACCATGTTAAGTGATATAAAAGAGTTAGTTGACCCGACAATAAGTGGGAGAAACTTCACAGTATCGGCATGAGAGAATCCGTCCGAATAGTGAAGGAAAAACAACTATTGAAACTCGCTATTACATTAGTAGCTTAGAAAACAATGCTCAAAAATTTGGCGAATCAGTCCGAAGCCATTGGGGGATTGAAAATTCTTTACATTGGGTATTAGATGTGGGTTTCCGTGAAGATGATTGTCGGATCAGAAAAGATAATGCTCCACAAAATTTTGCTATCCTTAGACACATATCGCTCAATCTTTTGACAACAGAAAAGACTTCAAAAACCGGAGTAAAGAATAAGCGACTTCGAGCCGGGTGGGATGATGACTATTTGACTAAAATTCTCGCTGCTTCAGTTACCTAAATTCTTGTAAACAACTCATTACTAACTATTATACAACTGCTAAACAGTAGTCGTAAGATTTTTATTGTCTCAAAAATGGCCGCAAGTAAAAATCATCATTAATCAGTTTCTCTTTTCTTGCGAAAGTCATTATAAAGTGTGTCTATAGCTTCTAACAATGGTGAATTCATCTTAAAATATAGTCACTACTGATGAACAGTGTTCAATAAGATGCGTTCCCCCTGGTCTATTAGTCATTAGTCATTAGTTATTAGTCATCAGTCACAAGGAAGAATGCGGTCAAGCGATCGAATTTCATGTCACGATTCAGGCAGGTTATCGGGATCGATCCCTTGCGATCGCAAATACTCAGCTAGGCGATCGGCTCGTTGTTGTTGAACCTCAGCTCGCTGTCGTTCTACCCTCAACTCCTCGCGCATCTGCCCCGCCACTGCATCCGGCAGGGGATAGACATTTCCCGACTCGTCGTACCAAACCAGAATTTCTTGCTCGATGCCCCCAATAAGTTGCCCAGAGCGCCCCATGCCCAGTCCCACTTCTGGCATCCAATAGGGTTCGCCAATCTGCTGGCGATACTGCCCGTCAATCAGCTTGTAGGCTTCAAACGGTTGATGCCGATCGCGCCGCCAAAATTCGGGGTTGTAAATAATGTAGTACAAAACCCCTAACCCGGCATAAATCGACATCTTCTCGTCGTACTCCCCGCCGGGTTTGTGAGACACCATTTCCAATGCTACGATCGGCACAACCTCGTTTTCTTCCCAGACAGCATAGCTGCGGCGAGATTTACCCCCTTTTCGGCGCTCCACCCCCAAACTGAGAAACCCGTCGGGGACGACAGGCACTTTGGGACTGATTCCCGTCGTGTGATACACCGCCATATCCACCCCAAAGTACCAATCCATGCGATCGGACCAAATACCGGTCAGGACAAACAACAATAGGTTGGGTAGCAGATTCTGGTCTTCGTTATCCACAGGCGTATCGTCCGAACAAGGCAGGTCTTCGGTGGACGGCAAGCTTAATTTTAGTTCTGGGGAAATCATGGCAGTTAACTTCTATCGAGATCGTTAACCTGATTTTAGATTCTAGCAACTTTTTGGGAATTTTGATTTTTTAAGGCGGTAAAGTTTTGAACTCAACGGCTTTGCAGTATATCTAAGCAGGAAGGTACAACACGGATTTGGACACGGATACACGGATTAATTGCTGAAATGTCGAAATTTCAGCTAAACTCAAAAATACACCCCACAACCAAGAGGACTAACAGTGGAAGTTCTAGACATCAAACACAATATCGAAACATTGTCCGATCGACTGGGTACAACCCAGGACTATCTTTGACATCCCCGCACTTACAGCCAAAATTCAAGACTTAGAGCAAATCTGCGCCCAACCAGCATTTTGGGACGACCAAGATAGAGCTCAAGAAACCCTTCAAGAACTGAATGACTTCAAATCGCATTTAGACCAGTATCGCGGCTGGCAAACGAGCTTGGAAGATGCTAAAGCTATTCTAGAACTGCTGGAGTTAGAAGCCGACGAGTCCCTGTTCCAAGAAGCCTCATCAAGTCTTTCTCAGTTAACCCGCGAACTCGACCTGTGGGAACTGCAACAATTACTATCGGGGCCCTACGATGAAGGCGGCGCTGTTTTGACAATTAACGCCGGGGCCGGCGGCACAGATGCTCAAGATTGGGCCGAAATGCTGCTGCGGATGTACACCCGCTGGGGGGAAAGTCAAGGTTACAAAGTACATTTAATGGAGATTTCTGAGGGAGAGGAAGCAGGTGTTAAATCGGCTTCTTTGGAAATTGTCGGCCGTTACGCTTACGGTTATATGCGATCGGAAAAAGGCACTCACCGTTTGGTCAGAATTTCGCCTTTTAATGCTAACGACAAGCGTCAAACCAGTTTTGCAGGCGTTGAAGTGATGCCAATTCTCGATCGATCCGTACAGTTGGACATTCCAGAAAAAGATTTGGAAGTCACTACTTCCCGCGCTGGCGGCAAGGGCGGGCAAAATGTTAACAAGGTGGAAACCGCAGTCCGCATCGTTCACCTTCCTACTGGTTTAGCCGTCCGCTGTACAGAGGAACGCAGTCAGTTGCAAAACAAGGAAAAAGCTTTGGCATTACTCAAGGCTAGGCTGTTGGTGATTGCGAAAGAACAGCGGGCTTCGGAAATTGCCGAGATTCGCGGCGACATGGTGGAGGCGGCTTGGGGCCAGCAAATTCGCAATTATGTTTTTCACCCCTATCAAATGGTCAAGGATTTGCGTACTGGAGTGGAAACAACCGCCATCGCAGATGTAATGAACGGCGAATTAGACCCGTTTATTCAGGCTTACCTGCGGCAGGAAAATCAGTTGGTCAGTTGACAGTTGACAGTTGACAGTTGACTGTTGACTGTTGTCAGTTGTCAGTTGTCAGTTGTCAATGAGGACTTCAGTCCGCAAAAAAGAAGAGACCTTTTGCAAAAATAGCTGGGACGGGCAAGATGCCCATCCCACAAAAAGTTTTTTCTCTTGTGGGATGGGCATCTTGCCCG
>NZ_JAUBWA010000209.1:0-7056 GCF_036702825.1 Microcoleus sp. A003_D6
ATGCCCATCCCACAAGAGTTATTTTTTCTTGTGGGATGGGCATCTTGCCCGTCCTAATTATTTTTGCAAGAGGTCTATTCTTTTGTTTGTTTTTTAGGATAAATTCGGAATCAGATCGCCCACTTTCAGTCCCAATTGGGCCGCCCTTCCGCCTCTGAGCTCGATCACTCCGTCAACGGGAACATCCGGGCCGTAGTTGGGGCAGGTTTCGCCCAAACACGGCGGTACGTTAGGAATTATCGCCTGCACGACGCCTTCCCGCAGAAAAACCATATCGAGTTCAATCAACACGTTTTTCATCCAAAAACGCACGTTTCGCGCGGGTTCGATCGGGAAAAACATTCCCCTGTCATCGGGTAATTCTGTCCGAAACATTAAACCTGTGGCTTGCTCTTGGGGAGTTTGCGCCACTTCCAGTCCGATCGCGCGATCGGCTACAATCGTGTTAACCGAAATTGGCAAAAGCTGACCCCTATCTAGTCCGCCAAACAGCGAGATAAAGTTTGATTCAGTCAGATTAGAATTTCCCGAAACAACTCCTAAATAATTACCAGAGTTTTTATCCTTCATAATAGTTTGGTTGTCGGAAACAGAAAGCTCCAAATCGCTAAACTTCATGCCTTCTGTCAAGACAATTTTATCATTGCCGTTGCCAAAATCTGTAATTGTATCAGCTTCAGTAATAGTAGATGCGGCGGAGGTTCTTTCAATCACAAATAAATCATCGCCTGCGCCTCCTGTCAAGATATCCCCGCCTTCGCCGCATATTAGCAAATCGTTACCCCGATCGCCAAACATCCAATCCGACTCTTGTCCTCCATAGATTGTATCGCTTCCCTGACCGCCAGACAGCGTATCAGCGCCTTCATTTCCGGCGAGCAAGTCATTTTCCCGATCGCCAAAAACTCGGTCATTTCCGCCCAAACCTTGAACAGTATCATTACCCGCAAATCCTCTAATCGTATCGTTGCTGAGAGTTCCCAGGAGAAAATCGAAGCCGAAAGTACCGTCGATGTTAACCATTTTGCGTTTAATAAGAGGAAGATTTGGCGATCGGCATTCGCCAACCGGTACCAAAAGCTCGATCGCTAACTTTCAAACCCGGGGCTGCTTGTCGCCGTTTAAACTCCGCTTGCCTCACTAATTTTACTACACGTTTAACCACAGCTTCATCGTGTCCCGCAGCGACAATTTGTTGGGCAGATTCGTGATGTTCGATCGACCGCTGCAAGATGTCATCTAAAACATCGTAATCCGGCAAAGAATCTCGGTCAACTTGTCCCGGTTTCAATTCCGCACTCGGCGCTTTACTAATAACATTAACCGGAATAATTTCCTTTCCCAACTCGGTCTGATTTTTTACCCGATCGATCCCAGAATTCAGCCACCGACAAAGCGAATAAACCCGAGTTTTCGGCACATCAGAAATCACCGCCAATCCCCCATTCATATCGCCGTAGAGAGTGCAGTAACCCACCGCCATTTCCGACTTATTGCCAGTCGAAAGCAGCAAATGTCCGAATTTGTTAGAAATTGCCATCAACAGATTGCCTCGAATCCGCGATTGAATATTTTCCTCAGCAATCCCGAAAGTTGTATTGACAAACAAATCGGCGAGAGTGCGATCGTAAGTTTTCATCAAATCGCCGATCGGCAACCTTTCGATCGCGATGCCCAGATTTCGGGCTAATTCCAAAGCATCATTAACCGAATGATCCGAACTGTAAGGAGAAGGCATCAACACCCCTAGAACATTTTCCGGCCCGATCGCGCAACTGGCGATCGCCGCCACCAAAGCCGAATCTATCCCGCCGCTCAAACCGAGTACAACCTTAGAAAAACCGCACTTGCGAACATAATCACGCACTCCCAAAACCAAAGCAGCCCAAATTTCTGCATCTCCCTCGGCCGGATGAAAACTCAAATCAGTTGTGGAACGGGCATCTTGCCCGTTCCCGCCGCTGCCAATTAAATCTTGTTTAATTTCGTCATATTTCAGCACCGCAAAATCAGTTTCAAAAGAAGCTAATACCTGAATCAAATCACCCTTTCGATCCACAGCAAAACTGCTGCCGTCAAAAATAATATCGTCATTTCCCCCTATTTGATTAGCGTAAACAATCGGTATCCCGCAGCGGATGACGCTGTGCTGCAACATCGCCGATCGCACTCCCCGCTTCCCGGCACAGTAAGGCGATGCCGACAAATTCACCACTAAATCTACGCCCAATTTTGCCAAATCAGCAACAGGATCGCCCGCGTAACTGCGTTTACCCCAAAACTCCTCATTGTTCCACAAATCTTCACAAATTGTCACGCCGACTTTGACTTCGCCAATAGTAAAGTAATTGCTATTTTCGCCCGGTTCAAAATATCTATCTTCATCAAATACATCATAAGTAGGCAACAAGCGTTTGTGAAAAACTGTTTTGACTGCGCCATCTTGCAACAAAACAGCGCTGTTAAACAATGGTTTTCCGCCGAGTTGAACCGCATTAGCATTAGGTACGGCAGTGCCGACTATGACTGCCAACTCGGGAGGCAAAGCTTGCGCCAGTTGCTGCAACTGTGCACCTGCGGCTGCAATGAAACTCGGATCTATCAACAAATCGCGCGGCGGATAACCGATCAGGGAAAGTTCCGGTGTTAGCAATAAGTTTGCGCCCTCAACCTCCGCTTTTTTCGCAGCCTCCAAAATTAAGTTGGAGTTACCAAAGATATCACCAATCGTAGGGTTGAGTTGTGCGATCGCAATTTTCATATCACCAAATCACCTCATAAATATTGCTAACAGTCCGCGCGGGCGGACTCACTTTCCTATAGTTCTAGATTTGAATGTATAGAAACCTTACTCAGATTTGTAATGTTTCAACTCTTCCTCAATATAATAATTTACCAAATCCCGGTAAATATTTTCAACCACATCAGGATTCAAACCCGATTCTAAAGCCCACTCGCGCCGCTGCTGTAACATAGCATGAAAGCGATCGGGGGATCTAACGCCAGCTTCACTCGTTTTGAACCTTGCTGCCGCGACGACGTATTTAAATCTCTTGCTCAAAGCGTCGATCACTTCTCGATCGATGATATCAATTTCCTCCCGCACTTCGTGAATATTAGCGCATTCATCAGGGTCTTTCATAGCCCGCACTCCTTAATAGCTTCTATTCTAATGTTACTAAATTGATCCCCGAATGTCATCCAAGGAACAGCTAGATAAACACCAGCGGCTTATTTTTGAAAGGAGCAAAAGCTGCCGCATCAAAGCGGTACAAACTAGCAGGGCGGCCAGCCCCCCGCGAAACCTTAACACCGGTATCGCACAAAAAACCCAATTTCAACAATCTAGCTCTAAAATTAGAATAATCAGAAAAGTTTTCCCCCAAAATAGTTGTATAAAGTTGATACAAATCGCTCAAAGTAAAAAGTTCCGGCAAAACTTCAAAAGCTACCGGGCTGTATTCAAGTTTGTTACGCAGTCGCCGGTATCCGTATTCGAGAATTTGATTGTGATCGAAGGCTAGCTTAGGAACTTGTTGCACGGGATACCAAGCAATGCCGCCGACGCGGTGACTGACACCCGCAACTACACTCCCAGCAATTAACTCAGCTTCCTCAAACCGAACCAAAGCAAAATAACTAACCGAAAGATAGCGATCGCCCCTGGTATATTCCCGAGGATCGCGCCCCGGTTCTCCGAAAGTATACAATTGCTCCAGATACAGATTTTTCACCCGAATTTTCTCCGACAAAATCCGGTAAGCCGCATTTTCAAGAGACTCTCCCTGCCGCACCAAAGTACCGGGAAGACTCCAAGAATCGATAAACGGTTCGTCTTGCCGCATTACCAACAGCACCAACAAGCGGTTCTGCACGGTATCGACGGAGAAAATAACATTATCTACTCCTACTTTAAAGTCAGCTAACGAGCAACCTTCGCTCTTTTTTGTGCCTCGTGCCATGCGTACAAATGCTCCCTATTGATGTAATCTTCGATGGTCGGAGTTAGAGCTTCCGTGTCTCCTGTTTCGCGATAGGAGGTAGAAGAAACATTGGGAGCACTCAAAGATGCGATCGCCACCTCTGCACCCATCCGCCTCAACTGCCACAAATCTAACTGTTCTGATGGATAACCAGGTCGCGGTACTATCAGCAACTCTACTTGTTTTAACAATTCTTCAAATTTGTACCAGCGAGACAGTTGCTCCACCAAATCCGAACCTATTACCAGCGTCAAATCTGCATTCGGCCACAGCAATCTTGCTTGTTCCACTGTTTCTAGCGTCCTCGGACTGCTGAGTTCTGGATGCAAGCAAAGATTGTGTCTCGGCGAATTAATTTCTTGAATCATTAACAGCAGCATTGCCGATCGGTGCTGTAGAGAAGTTTGGTGCGACTTAAAAGGATTGTCCGACGCCCAAACTGCTACCCAATCAAAATGTTGGGAAAGCCAATTCAGGATAGTTTTGTGTCCCGCTGTAGGCGGATCGGCACTGGTTCCAAAAAGAGCAATCTTCTGCATAGGTAATCGGTAATAGTTAATTGGGAATGGGGAATTGGGCATCGGGCATTGGGCATTGGGCATCGGGCATTGGGCATTGGGCATTGGGCATCGGGCATTGGGCATTGGGCATTGTTATTTGTGAGTGGCTACCAATAACTAATGACTCATGACTAATGACTCATGACTAATGACTAATGACTAATGACTGCTGACTAATGACTAATGACTAATGAATACTGACTAATGACTACTGACTGCTGACTACTGACTCTTTTTCGTTTTTTGGGTTAGACTCTGCAACTCTGTAGAAATTTCCACTGGCGGCGAAATCGGGTTGTCGAGTTGCCGAGTTTCGGATCGAAGACTGGCGACAGAAGCAGCAGTTCGTTTGGCGATATCCTCCAAACTTTCCGGGTTCTGGACTCGTTTCCCATCCTTGACAACCAACTCCATTAATGGTAAGTAAGAATCGCAATTCTTAATATTTTCTCCTGACAATCCCAAACAATCTCCGAGAATTTGCCCATTTTCAATATGTCTAAAAATTTGCTTTTTTCCTGGATATGTTACTTTGCCGCTTGCCTCTTTCATCACCGGAATTCCGTCAATTTCCACCAACTTATAAACACCGTTCACAGGCGAACCGCTGACCAACTTCGTTCCCAAACCGTAACCGTCTATGCAAGCGCCGCTACTTTTTAATTTAGCAATTTCTCGATCGTCCAAATCGCCGCTAGCAAAAATGGGAACGCCCGGAAGGATCGATCGCACTTCCCGAGACAGCACCGCCAAATCGCCCGAATCCAGCCGCACACCTTCCAACTGCATTTCACCGCTGTTTACTCGATCGGCCAACATCCGCGCCGCAGCCACAGTATCGTAAGTATCGATCAGCAGCGGCGCCCCCGGAAAATAGCGGTGAAAAGCTGCAAAAGCCTTATTCTCGCTGCCTTCGAGGGCCGCCACAGCCATCACCAAAGCGTGGGCGATCGTACCTACAGGCTTGCGGCCCAACTTCAAAGCAGCCAAAACATTAGAAGTTCCATCGAACCCCGCAGCCAGGGCCGCCCTAGCCGCCCACACAGCAGCTTGAGGCCCAAAAGCCCTGCGCGTCCCAAATTCCAGCAACTTAGCATCCGGGCCCGCCACATCCCGCAGCCGCGCAGCCCGCGTCGCGATCGAAGTTTGATAATTTATCGCATTCAACAAATAAGTTTCCACCAACTGAGCCTGCCACAGAGGAGCCTCAATTCGCAGCAGCGGCTCGTTGGCAAACACCGCCGTCCCCTCCGGCACTGCCCAAACATCGCCAGTAAAGCGGGCTGTGGCGAGTAGAGTCCAAAACCGCTCCGGCGCACCTGCAAAAATGCCAGTGGACTGCAAAGCCTCTATTTGCGCCGGAGAAAACCGAAATTTTTCCAGATAGTCGAGAACTTGCGCCAAACCCATCGCGATCGCGTAGCCAAAACCCTCTGGCAGCCTGCGCGCAAACAGCTCAAAACTCGCAGCCCGCCCGTCGAGCCCTTCCCCAACGTAACAAGCGGCCATCGTTAGCTGGTAGAGATCGGTCAAAAGGCTGTAATCTGCTGGGGAAACCGTCAGTTCCCGATCTTCTAAGATTTCTTCAAAACCTGTGAGGTGCAGGCTTTCTGTCGCAGTTTCCATAAGAAAAACCCCGGACAAACTTTGTTTTTTTAATTATAGTGACAAATACCATATCTTTTTGTAAATTTTTGATTAAGATTGCTGATACTATCTCAAGAAATCCTGAAAAATGCCCTTTCTAAGAGGGTTTAAGGTTAATTTTGGGATTTATCTTATGGTAAGATTAATGAAAACGACCTATTTAACAATCTCAGCAATTAACCAAAAGAACTCAAGCGTTGCGGTTTTTTTAGGAAATTTAAGGAAAATATTTCGTTGCAGCCGTTAAACAGCCTTGAAAAATCAGGTTTCTGAACGTTGTGACTGCTTGAGTTAAGCAATAAAAAATATATCAGGAAACCAGGGCGATCGCGCAAATATCCGCAATTTCTAAAACCTTCAGCTTGCTTCTATGTTGCAGACTAATAAGTAATTAAAATAAATATTGCTAAAGTCATCCACAGGCAAAAAATAAGACTAATCTAAAAGTATCCCAAGCCACAGAAGAGAGGCGGATTTTATGAATGTTTATAAATCTTTTGTAAACGCAATGCGTTACGTTTCGGAAGCCGCGGTGAGGATTTTTAGACGGAGCGATGACGATTATCCCAATAGTGGCGTTCAGCCTTTTGAAGGTACGCCATCCAAAGGCTCTAAACGGGAAAGATGAGCAGCCGATCGGGGATTTTATAGCGATGCAGGCAAAGGCATTCCCCTCAAACAACAACGGTAAGTTTTTCAACTGCTTCTAAATATATTCAATTTTCCCCAGCTAAACAAAGTTTAGCTGGGGTTTTGCGAGTAATATCATGTTGAATAACTTAACGACAATAGACCTCTTTCAAAAATAACTAGGACGGGCAAGATGCCCGTTCCACAAAAAACATTTTTTCTTGTGGAACGGGCAT
>NZ_JAUBWA010000210.1:0-6923 GCF_036702825.1 Microcoleus sp. A003_D6
TTTAGCCCTTTAACTCTTAATTTAAGCCACATCCCATCTCGGAAGTTGGCATCATTAAATTTCACCGTAGAGCGAGGGTTGCGAATGCTTCGATATTTGGCATCACGACTAGCGGAATACGCTCGATGGGCATCAAAGATAGCGTTTTGCCTGATATGGCATGGTGTATCTTTCACCCATTTCGGTAAATCTGATTGCATAATCTTGTTACGCAATTTGAGTTTACTTAGACGGTCTTGCTTTTGTTGAGAAATTGCTTGGTTGTAGCAATATCGCGCCGCTGCCATCCACGTCTTCCAGATTTTGGCCAATGCTGGCTCTGGGTAAATCTGGATCTTCCTTGATTTGAGTTTTATACTTTCTAAGTCCGTAGAGTCGGCCGGAAAAGACGTGAATAATGGCAAGTATGTCTTCGACCATTTCTCGTTCTGGAGAAAAGTTGTTTTGGTTGAGAACCACGATTTTTGTTCCATCGAGTTGACAAAGCCATTCAATGAGTTCAAAACCAAATCTGGCAAGTCGGTCTTTGTGGGCAACCACAACTGAGCCGACATTGCCTGTACGGACGGTTTCCAGAATGGTTCTAAGTCCTTGCCTTTTGAAATTGAGCCCGGAGGCAATGTCGGTAATGAGTTCGGCTGATGGATAGAGTTCCAGTAGTTTTGCAACTTGTCTGTCAAGGTCAGATTTTTGACTTCGACTAGAGACTCTGGCATACAGAATAGTTCTAGTGTTAGTTGTATTGCGTCCGGCATAAGAGTTGATTAAGTATCGTCGTTGACCTGCGGGTGTGCGGATGGCTTTGATCGTGCCATCCTTCTCCCACCGCCTAAGCGTGTGTAGACAAACTCCAAAATGTTCGGCTGCTTGTCTTGGGGTTGAGTAGGTATCCAATGGTGAATAATGCTTACTACTTTTACAGCTTACAGCATAATTCAGGTATTTTCAGTAAAGTTCAATAAATTAGCCTACAGGAATATGCTCCCAATCTTGCTAGGGGCGATCGAACGCAATCAGGGGATCGAACCGGCGGTTAAGATTATTCCGTTTGTGCTGTAGAATTAAAATTTAACGCGGACTGATATACCTGAAGGCTTGTCAGGAACCTCGGCCTTAATGCACGAGGCTTGCGGGAGAAATCCGGTAAGCCATTCTGACCAGACTAAGGCTTAACTGCCTACGTTTTGAGAGTCACGACACCCCGTGGATGCGTAGCTAGTCAAGAGCTCTGTCCGAAGCAATTAAACAGTTCTAAGGTCACGCTTTACAGTGTTGCAGGTCTAACAAGCTCTCAAAACTTTGACCGACAAGCTAACATTACCCCGCAAGGGAGGCTCATGGCGAGCAAAATACTATGCGTACAGGATTGGGAGATTTGAAACGGTAACTGTCCCGTTGAAAGTGCAATACAAAAGTACACCGACTCAACCAGTCCCAAGGCGGTAGTAATTAAAAATATAAAGCCGTCCTAAAAAGACGGGGTTTCTACCCATAATTTTGATGATTGCGAGTGTTTTCCCATTTCGGACTGTTTTGGTACAAATTTTAATTATGTTTTTGGCGATCGCGATCGAATCGTGGTTTCTGCAAAAACTACTTAAACTCGGCCCCAAAACCAGCGTTGAATATACAGCCATCCTCAATCTATCTTGCACTTGCGTAGGCTGGTTAGTTTTCTTCGGCATTGAAAGCGTTCTTACCAAAGATTTGCGGGAACAGCTTATCGGTTATATTTTATTAGGACGCGGGGATAATGTTTACGCTCCAATAACTATGATAGCACTCTCAGTATTGGCAGTAACTTTTCTAGCTAAATGGCAGGGATTAGAATTCATAGAGAACATGGTTTATGGCAATAAAAAAGCTTCCAAACCTCAGTTTTTAGGGCCGCCAACCCTCACCCGCCGTCCTCCCAAAAAAACTTTTCAAGTAACTACCCAGTTTGGGGGAATTTTAATCGCCCACACTGTTAGCAATGTCGTTATTTTAACAGTGTTGTTTTTGCAAAGCGTCTATTAAAATTTATGATGAAGCAATTTTTTGATGCCACTAAGCAACTCACTAAGCTGACGAACAACCTTTGGGAAACCAATAAAAAAATCCAAAAGGCGATGATTCCGCCTAAAGTTGTCCACTGGAAGACTCCTTTACTGCTCAGCATCTTTTTAGCTTTGCTGACAGTGGCGGCAGTCACTGACTGGCGGACGAGAACTCTGCTTTTTGATATGAGCTGGTTATTTTTTACACTTTCAATGGGTTTGCTGACCAGCCAGCAACCTTTTTTGATTAAAGGAGTAAGTCTGAGTCCGTGGGTGACAAGCATTTTAATTGGCTTGTGGTTGCTTGTAAGATTACCGTCGGATAGGAAGGAAATCGCATGGATATCCGGCCCACTTATAGCAGTAGTAATTCTTGCTACAATAGAGGTTTGGAATAGCGAGTCAAAACGGGAAGGTATCAGGTCGTTGGTGCGCCCTCAGTTTTTGATGATTACCCTAGTTCACCTGATGTTTTCCTGTTGGTTTGCATTTCACTTTTTAATTCAAGGTTGGATACAACAATATCCGAGCGTTTTATCGCAGGATTTGAGGCAAAGCGATTATGTGGTGACATTTCAACAGCCAACTATTAATCGTTCCCGAGGAATTGTCATCCTCAATGCAATGGAGCGATACCTGCAAAATGAAGCCCGCACAAAACCGTGGGCGCAGGTAGAGCAAATGTTAATAGATATTGACAACGAGCGATTTTTTCTGCGGAATCAAGCCTTAAAAACAACTGGGATAGTCCCAGAAGATGCGAGCTGGGATGTCAAAACTTCGATCGTCCAAGGGCAGTCCCGCTATCAGTTAGAGATGCAGGCAACTTGGCTGGGGCTGGTTTTTCGACCGGAAATATATTCGTTTACCAAATCTTGCGAGGTGTTCGATATCGGCAATAGGGCGACTGTAACCTGCGATGCGATCAAACGCTCTCAACCAGGACAGAAAAAAGATGGAACTGCGGGAGACAGTCAAGTTTAAGCCTGTCTCTGGGGGTTAGGAGAGTGTCCGAGTCGGAGTGTGGGAGATGGGGAGAGAGGGAGATGGGGAGAGAGGGAGATGGGGAGATGGGGAGATGGGGAGAGAGGGAGATGGGGAGAGGGGGAGAGAGGGAGATGGGAGATGGGGAGAGGGGGAGATGGGGAGATGGGGAGATGGGGAGAGGGGGAGATGGGGAGATGGGGAGGGGGGAAAAACCCTCTTTCTTCACGCTTGACTTCTACCCTCAACATCCATCCGTTACATCCGTTAAAAAATCCGTTGCCGAACTTCCCTCTTCATTAAACTAAAATATGGCTAAAGTTGACTGCGGGTTAATAACTAGATGAATTTGAGAAGAATCTTGACAGTCGCGACCAATGTATTTTGGGAAGTAATTCGCGATCGCATCCTTTACTTAATTATTATTTTTGCTCTGTTGATGGGAGCCTCGGTACGGTTGATACCGGAATTGGCGGCGACAACCGAGAAAAAAATTATCTTAGATATCGGTTTGGCTGCGATCGGCATTCTCGGTCTAATTGTCACAGTTTTTGTGGCTACCGGACTGGTCAACAAAGAAATTGAAAAGCGGACTGTTTACCTGTTAGTTGCTAAGCCGATAAGTCGAGCTGAGTTAATTGTGGGCAAGCACTTGGGGCTGTCGGCAGTGCTGGCGGTGCTTGTAGCAGCAATGACTGCGATCTATCTGGCTATTCTGAGTTTGAGCCGGATTCCTTTCCCTTTGGAAAGCATTTTAATCGCTTCGCTGTTTGTCTGGTTTGAGCTGTGTCTAATGGCCGGTGTCGGGATTTTATTTGGGGTGTTCAGCAGTTCGCTGCTGGCAACTTTACTGACATTTGGCGTTTATTTGATGGGACATTCGACGCGGGATTTAGTGGCTTTGGGCAAGTTAACTAAAAATCCTGGAATTGAACAATTGATGATGGGACTTTATTTGGTTCTGCCGGATTTAGCCAGATTCAATTTGAGAAACGATGCTGTTTACGGACAAGTTCCTTACTTGGCAGGTTTGATTACAGATGCTGGCTACGGTTTGCTGTATGTGGTGCTGCTGCTGTCAATTGCGATCGCCATATTTTCCCGCCGGGAATTTTAAAACGCGCATTCGGCATCGCCCGGGGTAATTGGTAATTGTTGGTAGTGAGGACTAAAGTTTTCACTACCAACCAATTTTATTATGGAATTAGCACGCTAAGATATAGAGAAGGTTGTCGCTCAGAAATCTCGACTAAAACTAAAACTTTTATTGGTAAAAATGAGGTGACTTATGACTGCTGTAATTCACAAACCTATATCGCAGCTCAAGATTACTTGGCCTCTGCTTCCCGATGATTTTATCCTACCAGACGACCCTGTAGACGATACAGACCATCCGTTGCTAGCTCATGGTTTGCGCCAGTCTTTATTTGGTTCCCCCGAACTAATACAAGACGCACTGATCGTTTCTAATTTTGCTTTGTGCGCTGCTGTGGACGATCGCACTATTTGCAAAGCCCCAGACAGGATGTACGTGAGGCCGGTTCAACCTTGGCCTCACAACTATCCCCGCCGCAGTTACACGCCTCATACCGAAGGCACAGTCCCTTTTGTAGTGATGGAATTTCTATCAGCTACTTACGGCGATGAATATTCTGTCGAACATACAGAAGAAATCGGTAAGTGTTTTTTTTACGAACAAGTAATCAAAGTTCCCCGCTATGTCATTTTTCGACCGCATACAGGTAGAATAGAAGTTTATGCGCTAGAATCTGAGCGCTACAACAATCAAAATCCTGATGAAAACGGCCGTTATTTAATACCTGGATTAAATCTATTTTTGGGAGTTTGGCAGGGAACTCGCGAAGGTAGAACGGGATGTTGGCTGCGCTGGTGGAATGCGGCAGGAGAGTTGCTTTTGTGGCCGGAAGAACAAGCTGAAGCCGAAAGCCAAAGGGCTGAAGCTGAAAGTCAAAGGGCCGATCGCCAACAGCAAGACAAAGAGTTAGCCGAGACGCTGCTGGAACAGGAAAGACAGCGAAATCAAGAGCTTTTGGCTCGATTGGCAGCCCTCGGTATCGATCCAGAATAAGTAAACCTACTTAAAAAACCGAACACTCAGATCCCCGACTTCTTCAAGAAGTCGGGGATCTAATATCCCTCGCCTTTTACAGTAATCAAAATTGAAATCATGTTAGTCGAAAAACTCGAAAAATTACAAACTCTGTTCGCACAGATGGAACGGGCGCTGATTGCCTATTCTGGCGGAATTGACAGCACTTTGGTAGCAAAAATCGCTTTTGATGTGTTGGGCGATCGCGCTTTGGCAGTGACGGCTGTTTCGCCGTCTTTACTGCCAGAAGATTTAGAAGATGCGCGGATTCAAGCAGCAGAAATTGGCATTGCCCACGAGGAAGTAGAAACTAAGGAAATGGCAAATCCAAATTACACTTCTAACCCGGTTAACCGCTGCTATTTCTGCAAAAGCGAACTGCACGATACTTTGAAACCGCTAGCACTAGCAAAGGGTTATCCTTATGTGGTGGATGGGGTGAATGCTGACGATTTAAAGGATTACCGTCCCGGAATTCAGGCGGCAAAGGAACGCGGCGCGCGATCGCCTTTGGCAGAAGTAGGAATTACTAAATTTGAAGTGCGACAGTTGGCCAAAGAATTGGGTTTGCCTTGGTGGGACAAACCGGCTCAACCTTGTTTGAGTTCGCGCTTTCCTTACGGCGAAGAAATCACGGTGGGAAAGTTGCAAAGAGTGGGGCGTGCCGAACGGTATTTGCGGCAGTTGGGACTGAAAAATCTGCGAGTGCGATCGGATGGAGATACGGCGCGCATTGAGTTACCAGCGGAGGAGATTCAGGAGTTTGTGGTAAATACGGATTTGCCTGCATTGGTGGCGGTGTTTCAGGAGTTTGGTTTTGTGTACGCGACTTTGGATTTGGAGGGCTTTCGCAGCGGCAAATTAAACCAGGTTTTGCAACTGACAAAAAACTATGAAAATTAAACTGTGGATTTTATCGATCGCCTCTGCTCTATTATTGTGTGGGGGATTTGTGCTGAAAAATATATGGGATTACCACTCCGAAAAAAATCAGCTAACTAATTTTATAGTCTCCATAAAATTGCCTCATATAATTGCCATATCTGTAGAAGGCAGTTATGCAATTTATTATGGAGACTGGGAGTATATGAAAACTCACGGTTCAACAGAGCAAACTTTGATTGGATCTCTTCATTTAAAAGGAGATAGATACTCATTTTTGCCAGAAAAATGCTTTATTAATTTGGCGCTTTCTGAATGTATCCAAAAATCTAGCGACCCTAGAGAAAAACTTTTGATCGATCGATATTTCACAAACAGATTTTTCTTTCTGACTAAGCCAAAAGGTAAATATACAATACAATACGAATCCAAATTTCCTCGCTACACGGCTCTGGAAAATGTGGAAGACAATGAAACATTGGTGCGGATTAATTTCGATCCTGAGAATACAGATATAAATAGTTTAACTCCCGATCGAGTGTTTTTGATTAGAAATATGAAAGATGCCAAAAAGCTGCGGTTTCACAGCACAATTAGTGAAGTTGAATTTTGGTCAATAACCAAGCATTGGTAATTAGAAGGAAAAAGCCGTATTCGAGCAGATTTGACTGCATTGGTGGCGGTGTTTCAGGAGTTTGGTTTTGTTTACGCGACTTTGGATTTGGAGCATTGGTGACAAGTTAAGACTTAATTGCATTTGTCAATCAGTAAGATTACTTAAAAAAACTGCTTTTTTAGGAGTTGAAAATTCACGATTTGAGAGGGAGTAGGTAGGGCTTGCTGAAAAAGCCTAAAACCCTTACATCAAAAGACTTTGGCTCGTGACGGCGCTGAAAGTGTGCAAGATT
>NZ_JAUBWA010000211.1:0-6919 GCF_036702825.1 Microcoleus sp. A003_D6
AGTCATTAGTCATTAGTCATTAGTCATTAGTCATTAGTCATTAGTCATTAGTCATTAGTCATTAGTCATTAGTCATTGGTCATTAGTCATTAGTCATTGGTTGTTAGTTGTTAGTTGTTAGTTGTTAGTCATTGGTCATTAGTTGTTAGTTGTTAGTCATTGGTCATTAGTTGTTAGTTGTTAGCCCTCAGTTATTATTTGTGAGTTATTGATCGTAATTTTTAGGGGATGAGCCGATAGATTGTAGGTAGGAGTTTAATTGAGGGGCTAAGTCATTAATGATGGCTGTGAGTTCATTTACCTGTTGAACCGTTAAAAGGTTTCGAGTGTAAGCTCGTCTCAACCAGTGCTGGGTTTCGTTCAAAGACGCTCTGGCTATCTTTACAAAGCGTCGATTGTCTTGATAGCTGCCTCGTCCGAGTCCTTCTGCTATATTAGCACCGACGCTATCTGCTGAACGGACAATTTGTTTGCCGATCGTATCTTTGGCAAAAAGATCCCAACAGTGAACTATTTTCCAGATGTCATCTGCTAATCGTTCTGATAATCTATAAACCCGCAATTCCTGAAAACTCTTGCTTGCCATATTACCCTCGCTCTTAATAATCAATGACTAACAAGTAACAACTAATGAACAACAACTAATGACTAATAACTAATGACCAATGACTAATGACTAATGACCAATGACCAATGACCAATGACTAATGACTAATGACCAATGACTAATAACTAATGACCAATGACTAATGACTAATGACCAATGACTAATGACCAATGACTACTGACTATCCAATAACTTGAATCGGCCCAGTAACGCTGCCGCTAAAAAATTGTCGGATCAGTAAATTGTCTGTCGATGCAATGTCATTGACAGTTCCCTCCCACTGCACTTTGCCTCGATAGAGAAACACGATGCGATCGGCAGTGCGGCGGATGGTACTGTCTTGGTGAGTGACGATCGCATAAGTGCTGCAAACACCTTGGGCAGCCTGCAACTCGCGGATTAAATCTTCAATTACCGTCGAAGCGATCGGATCTAAACCCGCCGTCGGTTCGTCGTACAGCAAAACCTCTGGATTATCCCTAGCATTATCGGGATTCGCCATGATAGCGCGGGCAAAACTTACCCGCTTCCGCATTCCCCCAGACAACTGCGCCGGATAGCGTTCGCCAATTGCCGGCAAACCCACCATCTCCAACTTTTCCTCCACCAATTCCCGAATCCGGCGGCGCGGCAGCTTAGAATGCTGGTACAGTAAAAAACCGACATTCTCCTCCACCGTCAGCGAATCAAACAAAGCCGCTTGCTGAAACACCATCCCAATCCCGATCGGATCTGCCACGTCGTCCACCCATCCGACCCTGCGCTGTCCCTGAACGAAAACCTCCCCGGCATCCGGGGCCAACAAACCCGCAATTATCCGCAAAATCGTAGATTTCCCCGTCCCGGAAGGGCCAATAATTGCCAGGGCCTCTCCCCGATAAATCCTCAGATCGACTCGATCGAGGATGGGGTTCTGGCCGAAGGACTTACTTACCCCCTTGAGTTCGATTAGTGGCTCAGCCATAGGATGTTATCAATAAGTTGTCAGTCCTCAGTCATCAGTCTAGCTAATGACTCATGACTCATGACTAATAACTAATGACTTAAATTGACTGCCAGAATCAAAACTCTCTTGTATTGTAAATTTGTCAGCTCGAGCTGTTCCAATACCCTTAAGACTAATTAACCATGTCAATTAGTTCACTTCCTAAAGCCCTCCGCGTCTTGGCTAAAGCCAAGCAGGTTTTTGCCAGTTCCAGAAATCCTTACCCCCCTTCTTTGCGGAACGGGCGAGTTCACCAGTGGTTTAAGTGGTTAGCCCCCGGACTGTTAGTGAAACGGTGGCTGCTGATTAGTGCCAGCGGTGTAGTGCTTGCCACTTTGGGTTTAGCGATTTGGACTGGGATGACTCCCATTTTTTTCCTGTTGCAATTGTTGAGAAATTTTTTGGCGTGGATTGCGGAAGTTATTCCCAATTACGTGTCGGGGCCGATCGTGATTGCTGGCGGGATTTTGTTAATTCTGTGGGGGCAAACTCGCAGTTTGAACTCTATTACTCAAGTGCTGATGCCCGAAGGGAATGAGGAATTGGTCGATCGCCTCCTCAACCACCGCCGCTTGCACCGCGGCCCGAAAATTGTGGCAATAGGGGGCGGTACGGGTCTTTCTAACTTGCTGAGGGGATTGAAGGATTATAGTGCCAAAATCACTGCTATTGTCACTGTGGCCGATGATGGGGGGTCTTCCGGGAGGCTGCGGCGGGAAATTGGAGTATTGCCACCCGGAGACATTCGCAATTGTTTGGCTGCTTTGGCAGATGAGGAAAAGTTATTGACTGAGTTATTTCAATATCGCTTTCAGGCCGGTGACGGTTTGGTGGGTCACAGTTTTGGAAATTTGTTTTTGACGGCGATGAGCGATATTGCTGGAGATTTGGAACAGGCGATCGCCGCGAGTTCTAAAGTTTTAGCAGTTAGGGGAGAGGTGCTGCCGGCTACTCTGAGCGACGTTTCTTTGTGGGCTGAACTGGCGGACGGTAGGAGGATTGAGGGGGAGTCCAGCATTACCGAAGCTAACGGAAAAATCGTCAAAATAGGCTGCATTCCTGCTAATCCTCCCGCTTTGCCCAAGGTGGCGATCGCGCTGAGGGAAGCAGATTTTATAATTATTGGGCCGGGGAGTCTTTATACGAGCGTGATTCCGAATTTGTTGGTGCCGGAAATTGCCGAGGCGATCGCCAACAGCGAAGTTCCGCGCATTTATGTGTGCAATATTATGACTCAGCCGGGAGAAACAGACGGATACAGTGTTGCAGACCATATTCGGGCGATCGATCGCGCTTGCGGCCGGCCCCTGTTCGATGCTGTAGTAGTTCAGGGAAAAGTCCCTTCTGCAAAGGCTTTGATCCGCTATTCTCAGGAGAATTCTTATCCGGTTGTGCTCGATCGCGAAGCAGTAACGCAATTGGGGCGGCGAATTGTCATTGCCAACGTCATGGATGAAGATAAAAATACGGGTTTAATTCGCCACAATTCTCAAAGGTTGGCGGGGATGTTGCTGCGTTGGTACGGCCGCGCCCAGAACATTTAAACGGAGGGGGAGATGGGGAGAGGGGGAGATTGGGAGATTGGGAGATTGGGAGATGGGGAGATTGGGAGAGGGGGAGATGGGGAGATTGGGAGAGGGGGAGATTGGGAGATTGGGAGAGGGGGAGAGGGGGAGAGGGGGAGATGGGGAGATGGGGAGAGGGGGAGATTGGGAGAGGGGGAGACTAATGACTACTGACTGTTGACTAATGACTAATGACTAATGACTAATGACTAAGATGATACTTTCACTTCCAGATGCTGAAGCTACGCGCAATTTTGGTATGGCGTTAGGTCGATCGCTCTCCGCCGGCACTATAATCTTACTACAAGGAGATTTAGGTGCTGGCAAAACTACATTGGTTCAAGGTATCGCCGAAGGTTTAGGAATCTCAGACTCTATTGAAAGTCCTACTTTCACCCTAATTAACGAGTATTTTACAGGGCGAATTCCGCTGTACCATCTAGATTTGTATCGACTAGAACCCGAAGAAGCGGAGGCTTTGCACTTAGAAAGTTATTGGGACGGGTTAGAAAGGGATTTGGGACTTGTGGCGATCGAATGGGCGGAAAGATTGCAGTACAAACCAGAAAATTATTTGCAAATTTGTTTGAGTTATTTAGATACCGGGCGGCAAATTGAATTAATTGGTAATGGCGACTTATTGGATTGGCAATTGGAAATTTGAGAAAAGGCGATCGAACTTACTGCGGCGGGCGGTTGACTCGAATCAATTTACCTCTCAAAGTTTCTTCACCAGCAATAGCATCATTAATGCGTGTTGCCAACTTTTCTACGTTCCTATCTTTGGTACAAACAATAATACCAGCGTGGCCTGGCTGTCGGTTGTGCAGCCCGATAAAATCAAACCTATTTAATGTCAAAACAGCTCTATCGTTAGTGATAGCAAATTCTAGGACTTCAGGATCTGGAATGCCAAGATTTGCTTTTCCTGCTTCCTGAACAGTCAGAATATTGTCTCCAAAAGCGCGCAGCAATTGCACAACTGGCAAAGGAAATTGTTCGTCTGCATACAAATTCAGCATAACTCAGGCTTCCTCATTCTTGCAGATTGCTTCTTCGAGTTCCTCCAGATGTGCATCAGCATAAGTCCAAACATTGACTAAATCGGCCGCGCTGAGATGGGGATAAAATTGTAGAAGTTCAGCATCACTTGAACCTTCATTGCGAAAACCAACAAGCAGCCACACTGGAATCCTAGTTTTGGCAATACAAGCATCGCCGCCACAAACTCCGGGAGTCTTCGTAATTCCCGGCCAGCCATTGTTTAAACTTTGGGTTAACAGCCGTATTGCTTCAGATTTCTCGATCGGAGTTAAGGCCAGGAGTTGTGTTTCTAGTTCTTCGGGGAGCATGGGTAAAATCGCCTTTGCGATGCAGGAATACCCAACTATAACACTTGAGTTAAATTCATGCTTGCTCCGCGTCAAATGTCAAGGCTTCTCCCCTCACATTTGTATCCAATTTACCCTTTTCAAAAACAACTTTGCCGCCAACAACAGTCACAACTGGCCACCCAGTCAAACTCCAACCTTCAAAGGAACTCCAGCCGCACTTGCTCGCCATCTCTGCTCCGACAACCGGGCGGTAGTTCTCCAAATCAACTAAGACTAAATCGGCGTCAAAACCCGGAGCAATCGCCCCTTTGTTCGGAATTTTATAAGCTTTAGCAACTGCCACCGACATCCAGTTAGCAACTTGAGCCACCGTACATCTTCCCTGCACAGCTTGCGTCAGCATCAAAGGCAAAGAAGTTTCGACTCCGGGCATTCCCGACGGCGTATTCGGATATTCTTGAGCTTTTTCTGCTAATGTGTGCGGCGCGTGGTCGGTGGCGATAAAATCAATTACACCGTCGAGTAAAGCTTGCCAAAGTATTTCGTTATCGCGCGGCTCGCGCAAAGGCGGATTCATCTGAGCTAAACTGCCAATTTTTTGATAGGCGCTGCTATTTAACAACAAATGCTGCGGCGTAACTTCTGCTGTCACCCAACTCGGTTTTTCCTGGCGCAACAACTCAGCTTCATCCCCAGTTGAAAGGTGCAGAATGTGCAAGCGGCGCTGATATTTATTTGAAAGTTTTAAGGCTAGTTTAGTTGCTAATAATGCTGCTTGATTGTCTTGAATTTGGGAGTGAATCGCGACATCGGAAATCCCGGCAAATTCCTGACGGCGCTGATTGATTCTAGCTTGGTCTTCTGCGTGTACTGCAATTAGTCGATCGCCCTTGGCAAAAATTGCCTCTAACTTTTCTTCTCCATCCACCAACAACTGCCCGTGCATCGAACCCATAAACACCTTAATTCCCGGAGTCGGATTCGCATTCAACAAATCCGGCAAATTCTCGGGCGTGGCCCCAATAAAAAAGCCGTAATTCACCAAACACTTCTCGGCAGCGCGACTTAGTTTATCATCTAAGGCAGCTTGGGTTGTTGTCAGAGGTCGCGTATTCGGCATTTCCAAAAATGAAGTCACGCCACCCTTAGCGCAAGCACAGCTAGCGGTAAACAAGTCTTCCTTGTGTTCTAAACCCGGTTCCCGGAAGTGAACTTGCGGGTCAATTACTCCGGGTAACAGAGTTAAGCCGATCGCATCTATTTCGCGATCGCCCGATGCGGCAATTTCAGGAGCAACCCGAACAATTTTGCCATCGCAGATTTGCACGTCCCCTACCAAAAACTCGCCGTCGGGTAACAGAATGCGAGCGCGGCGGATTAACAAACTGGATTTGGGAGTCATAATATATCATTAATTGAGTAGACAGCGTGCTAGCATGGAAACATTATTAAGTCTATAATTTGTATCCAGCTCAGTCACTACAATACCCTATGACTCGTTTAGACAAGTCAGCCGACGAAAAACCCCCGCAAGATACCGAAAATCCTTGGATAGAAGGAATTAAGACGATCGGCTTAGCAGCATTCTTGGCATTTGGCATCCGCACCCTGGTTGCCGAAGCTCGCTACATTCCCACCGGCTCGATGCTGCCAACCTTGCAAATTAACGATCGATTAATTATAGATAAGGTCAGCTAT
This sequence comes from Microcoleus sp. A003_D6, assembly GCF_036702825.1. Taxonomy (NCBI): domain Bacteria; kingdom Bacillati; phylum Cyanobacteriota; class Cyanophyceae; order Oscillatoriales; family Microcoleaceae; genus Microcoleus; species Microcoleus sp. A003_D6. The sequence goes on from NZ_JAUBWA010000211.1 coordinate 6,190, forward strand.
CGATTCCAAGACCCCCACCGAGGAGATATTATCGTATTTATGCCTCCTGACCCGGCTAGTTTGTGCACGGGACAGCCACCACCGATCAAAGATGCTTATATCAAGCGAGTGATCGGACTGCCGGGGGATACTGTGGAAGTCAGAGAGGGAAAAGTTTTTATTAACAAGCAGCCGCTACAGGAAAAATATATTGAAGAAATTCCGCAGTATCCCTACGGGCCTGTAGTTGTAGCTCCAAATTCTTACTTGGTGCTCGGCGACAACCGCAACGCAAGCTGCGACAGCCATTATTGGGGGTTTGTGCCCAAGCAAAATATCATCGGTAGGGCAATTGTGCGTTTTTGGCCGCTCAACCGCACAGGCTCGATCGACCCCACGCCCCTTTATCCCGCTAAAAATTAGCTACCATTCAAATCCTCGGCGGTTGGAAACCGCATCTACACAAACCATGTCCGCCTCCGCGGACTAAGAAATATGGAATTTGAGAGCAATGTGCGATGGCTTACGCCCCGCTACGCTACGATTCTTCAACCCGCGCAGGCGGGTTTTGTTTGTGTAGACGCGGTTTCCAACCGCCGGGGTTTGTGGGTTGATGGGTGATATCAATTATTGTGAGATCGGAATCATTCATCTCTTCCTCTGCGTCAAGAGCGGTTTAATAGACCTCTTGCAAAAATCCTTTTAATCAAATTCTGGAACGGGCAAGATGCCCATTCCACAAGAAAAAAAA
>NZ_JAUBWA010000212.1:0-6849 GCF_036702825.1 Microcoleus sp. A003_D6
AAATTTTTTTTCTTGTGGAATGGGCCCCAGAGCCCGTTCCAAAATTTGATTAAAAGGATTTTTGCAAGAGGTCTATTTAATTCTCATTCCTTAGCATGAACTAATCCCATCGCGTACGACATTTTTATTTGCTTTTTTGCTGAATACCTGCTACAGATAGATCGGAGTTCTTTACTAATAGCTAGCCGCCGCTATTATCCATAAATTTAGAGGTCGGCTATTTATGCCTTTAGCCATTTATATGTAGCTGATTAAAAAATTTCTTAGGCGGGCTTGAATTTTTACTGTCAAGTCTCGCATTCTCTGAGATTGAGAGGTATGATGTCTTTAGATTGAACCTAATGACTGTGTAAGTATTCATAGGAGAAGTACGAAAAAATACGTAATCCTACAGATATAAAGCGCCCGACAGAGACGGGTATCTCTAAGTAGATACGGTTTCAGTCACGATCGGCGATCGTTAAGTAATTGATTTCTGCAACAGGGGTGCACGCATGACCGATCTGCTTAAACTACAAGAAACTGCCAGTTACAACGAGCGATCGCTCAAAACTCTGGTAAGAGCCATCGCGATGTCTCAACAGCAATTCTCGCTAATTTTGGTGCGCTGCAACTACGAGCAGTTGCGGCAGCGCTGGGCGCAGCGGCTGCGAGAAATCTCCGCAGTTCCAATTCAATATCTCGTCCTGCCAGCATCCGTCAAAACCCTTTACACTACCCTACAGGCAAACACGTTCCAGATCGAGTCTTCGGCTGTCGGTTCCGCCTCGGCTTTGATGGTATTCGGTTTAGAAACAGTAGTAGCGATCGACGAACTGATGGCCTCTACCAATCAAGTGCGAGACGAATTTCGCAAAAATTTTTCCTGCCCGGTAATTTTGTGGGTAACAGATGACATCGTGACCAAAATGATTCGTCTGGCCCCGGATTTCAAAAGTTGGGCCGCCGCCACAATTAAATTTGAAATGGCCGTTGACGAATTAATTAATTTCCTGACTGGACGGGCCGATACTATATTTAAAGTAGGCGAACTCGATCGAGAACTCGGCAGCAGCACCGCCGGCACCCTCGCTAGTTTTGTCACCCGCGAAACCGACTGGGAAAAACGCGCCCAAGAGTGCGAAATCAGCTTCTCTGAACGCTTTCTCAACTTTAACTCTGGGCCCCAAAACGGACGACAATCAGATGTCCGCTCCTATTCGCCCTTGAGTCCGGGTAATACCCTCGATTTGGCGATCGGCTCTTTGTCGCGCCGAGAATTAGAATTAGCTTTAAGAGATTTACAAAATCGCGGTCAAGAATTAGAACCCGCCCTCAAAGCCAGCCTGCAATTCGTTCTCGGTCGAGATTACTATGTCAGCGACCAAACCGAAACTGCCTTAATTCACTACCAAGAAAGCTTAGTATTTTGGCAGCAGCAAACCGGCAACTGGGAACTCGAAAACTGGGAACATTCCGAAAACCGACCAACCCTCTCCTCCTCCTTGTCGAATCCTGTCCCCAACATCCTATTTTTAGAGAGAGAAGGCATAGTGCTGTTTCACATAGCTTTGTGTCACCGCTTGCAAGCCGCCAGAAATCCGGTAGCCAACCGCCACCACTGGGAACAAGCTTGGATTAGCCTGGAACAATCTAGAAACGCTTTCTCCCTTGCCGAGCGCCCCGAATTGGTAGCTGAGGTGACAGCACACCTCGGACAAGTGCTGCAACGCTTGAAAGCTTGGGGAGAGTTGCAAGCATTAGCTGAAAATTCTTTGCAGTTGCACTTCACTTACGGTACTGCCAGCCAACTAGCTCAAGATTACGGCTTTTTGGCTGAAGTTGCCCTGCAACAGTCGAGGTGGAGTCAAGCCCGCCAATTAGCAGAGTTGGCTTTAGCGATTTTAGATCAAACGCCTAACGATTTGAGATTGCTGATTGAAGATTTGAGATTGGGGTTTGAGGGAAATTATCCTGAATTTGTGGGAACTAACGAGTCAAGCAACGAGCCCAAATCTAAAATCCAACATCCCAAATCCGACAGAAGTTCGTATCTTTTACTGCTAGCCCGAAGTTTGCGGCAGCTAGGCCAGTGGGAAGCGGCGGTTCATTCTTTGGAGTTGGCTCAAGCTCAAAGCGAGCCGAAGTACGACCCCCGACTTTACATCGATATTTTGACGGAACTGCAAGCGGTTTATTTCGAGCAGGGAGAGTATCTTAAAGCTTTTCGGATCAAAAAAACCCAAAGGTCGATCGAGTATCAATACGGATTTAGAGCTTTTATCGGAGCCAGCCAATTGCAGCAGCAGCGACAAGCCGTCAATCCTTCGAGCCCCTCAGCCCAAAATCAAGCCGCTCTCGCAGCGTCCATGACAGCTTACTCGCGCCAAACAGATATCAATAGGTTGCTAGAAAGAATTAGCAGGGACGACCATAAATTAACTATTATTCACGGGCCCAGCGGAGTCGGAAAAAGTTCTCTAGTCAACGCCGGCTTAGTACCGGCTTTGAAAAATATTACTCCGGGCGCGCGGGATACCTTGCCCGTAGTAATCAAAGTTTACACCGACTGGCTGGTGGAATTAGAAAATGCTTTGAACGGCGCGCTGTACGACAAACAAGCCGAAGAGGAAAGGAAATTAATCGCCAAAGGAGTACAAGAAATCCACAAAAAAAGTTGCTCGGTTATCCCCGCTCGCAGCTCGGAAATCTCCTCTTTTATTATAGAGCAGTTGCGCGAAAATGCCAGAAATAATTTGTTGACAGTGCTGATTTTCGATCAATTTGAAGAGTTTTTCTTTGTTTCGACCTCAGTGGCACAAAGACAACTTTTTTATAAATTTTTGCGCTTGTTTTTGAATGTGCCTTATGTTAAGGTAATTCTGTGTTTGCGCGAAGATTATTTACACTACTTATTGGATTGCGATCGCTTCCCCAATCTTGACGCTATTAACAATAATATTCTCGACAAAAGCATCCGCTACCAACTGCGGAGTTTTTCTATCAAAGATGCGCGGGCTGTCATCGGACACTTAACGGAACGGGCGGAATTTTATTTAGAGCCGGCACTGATTGATGCTTTCGTGGAAGATTTAGCAGACGAACTGCAAGAAGTGCGGCCGATCGAATTGCAGGTAGTGGGAGCGCAACTGCAAGAAGAAGGTATTACCAGTCTAGCACAATACCAGCAATTAGGCGACAATCCCAAAGCAGAATTAGTGAAGCGATCGCTCGAAGGAGTCATCTCTGACTGCGGCCCGGTTAACGAAGATGCAGCTTGGAAAATTTTGTTTTCCCTGACAGATGAAAGAGGCGTTCGGCTGATTAAAACCAAACACGAACTCTCGTTAGTGACAGGCCAGCAGCCAGCAGATGGCGGCGAAACCGAATTATCGGCGATCGGCAGAAACCGAATTTCCCTAAAGCGACAGTTCGCTGCATACCCAGAAAGCCCACAAAAGAAAACCGACAACCTCGACTTAATTTTAGACATTTTAGTCGGTCACGGTTTGCTATTTCTGCTGCGTGAAGCCCCCGAAGACCGCTATCAATTGGTACACGACTATTTAGTGCGGCCGATCCGCCAAAGATTCGGCTTAGAAGCCAGACTTCACAAAGCAGAAGCGGACAAAAAAATGAGTCAAGCACAGCTCTACCGAGCCAATACTTTTCTCAAACAACTGCTGGGAGTAGCAGTAATCGGCGTACTGCTGCTCACCAGTTCCACGATCGCCGCCGTAAACTTTTGGTGGCGCGCTGTCGGTCAAAAACAGCTAGCTGTCGCTCAAACTCAGCGAGCCGAAATTAGTACCCTCACAGCAGCTTCAGAAGCACTATATTTCTCAAACAACAAATTTGACGCCATGATGGAAAGTTTGAGAGCGGGTAAAAAGTGGAGACAGCTCGAACACTCCAAAGAAATACACACCCTCAAGGACACCGAAATTCTGATTTCTGCCGCCCTCCAGCAGGCAGTTTACGGCGTCAAAGAACGCAACCGCTTGGAGGGACACGGCGACGTAGTTTGGGGTCTGGCTTTCAGTCCTGACGGCCAAACAATAGCTTCTGCCAGCGTAGATAAAACGGTTAAACTTTGGAAAACCGACGGCAGTTTGCTGGCAACTTTTAAAGGCCACACTAACAGCGTCGCCTGCGTCGCTTTCAGTCCCGACAACAAAACCATCGCCTCGGCAAGTTTAGATAAAACTGTCAAAATTTGGCAAACAGACGGTACAGTGCTTGCAACTTTAACAGGCCACACTAACAGCGTTACCAGCGTTGCTTTTAGCCCCGACGGTCAAACGATCGCCAGTGCATCTACAGACAAAACTATCAAACTTTGGAAAACAGACGGCACGCTGCTGCGGACGATCGAACAATTTGCTCCCGTAAATTGGCTCAGCTTCAGCCGCGACGGCAAAATAATCGCCTCGGCGAGCGATGACGGTAGTGTGAAACTGTGGAGTTCTGACGGCAAGTTAATCGCTAATTTGTGGCACAGCGAAAACAGACAACCCTCGAAAATTTACACCGTCAGTTTCTCCCCCGACGGTACACTGCTTGCCAGTGCGGGTGAAGACGCAACGGTGAAAATATGGAGCATCGCTGCACTAAAACACCCAGCAAGACGAAATTCCAAACAGGCAAAAAACGGCGAACTGCTAACAACTTTGCGGGGACACAGCAAGTGGGTATTTGGTGTCAGTTTCTCTCCTGACGGTCAAACACTTGCTTCTGGAAGTGCAGACGGGACTGTCAAACTCTGGAGTCTGGCTGGTGTTGGCGACAAACGCCCAACGGATGCTAGCAATATTAAACCGGAGAGTCGCTTGCTGAGAACTTTTGAGGGACACGCCGATCGAGTTACTCAGGTGAGTTTTAGCCCGGATGGCAAAACCCTGGCTTCGGCAAGTTTTGACAAAACACTCAGGCTGTGGCGGCTCGATGACGTGCCGCTCAAAACCCTCGACGGACACCAAAACCGGGTGCAAAGCGTTACTTTCAGCCCCGACGGCCAAAGGCTGGCTTCTGCTTCTACGGACAAAACTATCAAACTCTGGAGCCGCACGGGAGTTTTGCTGGAAACCTTGGAAGGACACACTCAGAGAGTCGCCAGCGTCAGTTTCAGCCCTGACGGACAGCTACTTGCTTCTGGGAGTTACGACAAAACGGTGAAAATCTGGAGTTTGAAAAAAGATGGTACGAGTAATATTCTCCCCTGTCCTTCGGCTCCCCTGTTCCCCTGTTCGCCTTCTGTGCTGTTCAGTCTCGACGGCCACACCGACAGCGTGATGAGCGTGAGTTTTAGCCCTGACAGCGAGATTGTCGCTTCGGCGAGCAAGGATAAAACCGTGAAACTCTGGACGAGAAACGGCAGGTTGATTAAGACTTTGACGGGACACAAAGGCTGGGTGACTGGGGTGACATTTAGTCCCGACGGAGAAATGCTGGCTTCTGGGAGCGATGACGGTACTGTCAAACTCTGGAATCGGGACGGTCGTTTGCTGAGGACTTTTGAAGGGGCTCACAACAGTTTTGTGTTGGGGGTGGCTTTTAGCCCTGACGGCAAAATGCTGGCTTCGGCTGGTTACGACAATTCGGTGAAGCTGTGGAAGGTGGACGGGACTTTGGTGGCGACGCTGCTGAAGGGTTCTAGCGACAGCGTGACTAGCGTGGGTTTTAGCCCGGATGGTTTGTTGATTGCTTCGGGCAGTTATGACCATAAGGTGAAGCTGTGGAGCCGCAGCGGGACTTTGCTGAAAACTTTGACGGGTCACAAGGATAGTGTGATGAGTGTGAGTTTTAGCCCGGATGGGAAGGTTCTGGCTTCTGCGGGTCGGGATAATCGGGTGATTTTGTGGAATTTGGATCTTGACGATTTGTTGGTGAGGGGCTGCGATTGGGTGGGGGATTATTTGAGGACTAATCCTAATGTGAGCGATCGCGATCGGCGTCTCTGTGAGGGGGTAGCGCCTAAACCTTAGTTTTAGTCTTTTGCTCCTTTCATTTTTTCTTGGGATACAGTTGAAACAAGCTCAAATTTTTCAAAGGATTTTTTACTATTTTGATTCGGGAAACATTAGTAGTAAGTAGCTAAAACAATCGGAGTTTTTTTGGTAGAGTTCGCATATCTCTCTTGCTGAGTCACCATCAAAAATACAACTTCGCTCTTCAGCCATAGCTGCTAAGTTAAACATTCTACGTTCTTCTGCTGGCCATTGAATTTTCATCCATTTCTCCCAAGACCAACCCCTTGAATCAAGTTTTTCTAAGTTAATGGAGCGAGCTGGTATTGGCATCGGAGTTTTGAAAGGTGATGGGTCGAGCAGTCGGGATTTTTCTTGAGCAAACATTTCTTTCCCGAAATCGCTGAAACAATCTAAGTTTTTTTCAATTTTGGCAACTAAGGCTCGCACTTCGCCAAATTGTTCAAAAGTCCACAGCACGTTAGCTAACTGATAAAGAATTACAGGATTGGATGGATCGTACTTCAAAGCCTCTCTATATAGGGGCAGTACCTTGTTGAACTTTCCATACCCAAACCAGAGGCGATTCGCTTCATCAAACAACCGCTTTGCGTCGGGGAACATTAGTTGTAAATTACCCAAACACTTGTCGTTTTCTTGCTCCAGTTTTAGTCTCTTTTTTTTTGATTCAGAACTGATAAACGGCAAACTTCGCTCGACGCCCAGGGCGGCTAATTTAAACATTCTGCGCTGTTTAGCTACTGATGCAATACAACTCCATTGTTTGTGAGATAAACCCCTTAAATCAGGTGCTTCTAAGTCTATTGAGGGCTTGCTGAATAAGTAAGAAAACAGCATTCAGAAGGATGAATTAACTCCTGAGCAAGTAGAAGGGATAAGTTTT